>CBDUYQ010000060.1:0-6688 GCA_965371475.1 uncultured bacterium | reverse complement strand
CAGCGTCAGCGCCAGTCCCAGGCCCATCTTGATTCGGACGGGGATGACCCGGCTGCCCAGAAACGGAACCACGGCCAGCAGCGCGGCAATCCGCACCGCCACCATCAGCGCCGGGGCTACGTTGATTGCGAGGCTCTCTTGCACGGTTCTCTAAACTCCTCAGCGCACAAACGGACTGAAATCGGAAAACAGCTTTACGGTGAACCCCACCATCTGCTGCAACATCCACGGCAGCAGCACCAGCAACCCCACAGCCACCGCTGCCAGCCGCGGCACGGTTGCGACGGTAACTTCCTGCGTGGAGGTCATCGCCTGCCCGATGCTCACCAGCAGGCTCACCACCGTGGCCAGCACGAGAATCGGTCCGCCAATCCAGAGAGCGGCGGAGAGCGTTTGCTGTGCCAGCGTGACTACCTGATCAGTGGTCATAGTTTTTCCTCAAACGAAACTCTTCAGCAGCGAGCCAACCACCAAGTTCCATCCATCCACAATTACGAAGAGAAAAATCTTGAGCGGGGTAGAGATCACCACCGGCGGCAACTGGAACATCCCCACCGAAGTCGTGATGGAGGCCACCACCATGTCAATCACCAGGAACGGCAGGAACAACACGGCGCCAATCTGAAAGGCAATCTTCAGTTCGGAAAGGATGTAGGCCGGCATGATGACCCGCATCGGAAGATCCTCGGGGCTGTTGGGCGCGGGCAACTGCGCGATGGACATGAACAGGGCCAGGTCTTTTTCCCGCGTGAACTTCAGCATAAAGTCCCGCAGCGGCACACTACCCCGGTCGATGGCCTGAAAAGCCGTAATCTGCCCCTGCTGGAACGGCGTAAAGGCAACTTCGTTCACCGTCACGCCCACCGGTTGCATCAGGAAGAACGTCAGGAGCACCGTCAGGCCGATCAGCGTCTGGTTGGAAGGCGTGGCCTGCGTCCCCAGCGCCTGCCGCAGAAAGTGAAACACCACCAGCAGCCGCACAAACGGGGTCATCGAAATCAACACTGCCGGGACGAAGGCCAGCAGGGACATCAGCGCAAAGAACGTCAACGGGCCGGAGTCCACCTGCACGGTCATCCCCGGCACGGACAGTGTCTTGCCGGGAGATTGCGCGGCGGGCTGCGCCTGCAAGGC
This sequence comes from uncultured bacterium, assembly GCA_965371475.1. Lineage (GTDB taxonomy): Bacteria > Acidobacteriota > Terriglobia > Acidiferrales > 2-02-FULL-67-57 > CBDUYQ01. Next base: position 5,554 of record CBDUYQ010000060.1, on the reverse strand, counting down.
AACTCCCAGACCGAGGCCGAGAACTAATATCATGGCCAACAGGAATGCCAGTTTGTGCTTTCGGACTTTCATCCGTCTGTCCTGTGGTTAATCTGACTGTCGAATTCGATTTCGCCTGCCGGACTGGCTGCCTCCGTCTGCCCGTCGGCGGGCAACTTCGTCAGCAAGGCAATAGAAGAGCCGGTGCAACCTACCAGGAATTCCTGCTGGCGGCATTCGACGATGGCGATGAAGCGCCGGTCGCCCAGCGGCAGGGTTTCGCGCAAGCGGAGTTGCCGCTCGCGGCGGCGGACCTTCAGACCCGAAAAGAATTTCCATGCCCGGCTGAAACCCTTCTGCCAGTCCAGGCTCAGGGGGCGCGGTATCACTGCTTGCTTCATGCTGCTGCCCTCCGTTCTTTAATTCTTCACGCGAACTCTGTGACGCGGACCGCCAACCGGCCGCCGCTCTCTTCGAACTCGCCCCAACCAATCAACTCGCCATTGACGCGCACCGGAACCTTCCGGCTTTCCAGCCACTCGGCGGCAACAACTGAGCCGGGCTGCAATTCGAGGAAGTCACCCACGGTAAATCCGGCCACGGGAATCTCGACCGCCACGGTTCCACGCAGGTGCTCAACCTTTTCCCATTCCGCAACGGAGGGAGAGCTGCCCGATTCCAGCATTCCCGAATTCGTTTGTGTGGCAGCCTGATTCACGGCATCAACCTCTGGTTATTCCAACCTCAAAAGCCTCGCTAAACTTAAAGCAATTGCGCCGCCGAAAGGGACGCGAAGCCTGCCCCGAAATTAAAAAATACCTAATTTAGCACCTTGTTTTTGAGGGGTATAAGCGAATCAGAAGGGTAGAAGAGCAACCGGGAAGCAGTTCATCTCGACAGGATGCCTCCGCCCGGCGCTTTCATTAAAACCTTCTAGGAATTCAGGGAAATTAGAAACTGTTCTTACAGTGACGGAGAAACAGAAAGGCCTCGTCCGCGGCCTGCTGATGACGCTTTTCCTGTTCCCGCTGGAAGGCCACGACGCGGCGCGTGCGAAGGTTGTCTAATAGCTCTCGCTTCTGTCGAACTTCCCGGCAGGAGCGTTGTTGCTGTCGTTGCTCTGTCTGCAAAACCTGCTCGTGTCTCTGGAACCGGCTGCGTTGCTGGAGCCGAAGGTTCTCTTCCGCCAAAACGAGGCGAAGGTCTGAACCGGTGAGCCCGCCGGACAGGCGCCGGTTCCGCTCCTTTCGGGCATCCAACTCTTCCCGATCCAGCGAGTCGATTCCCTGCCGGAGCAGCGCCAACTCCCGGTTGAGAGATTGCAGCAGGCGCTCCTCCTGCTTTTCCAGGCTGCGGCGCAGCTTCAGGAGCGTTTGCAAAGAAAACCGGAAGGCCATCACACCTCCGCCTGCAACGACTGTAAAGCTGTCAAGGTTTGCTCGAGCGGGGCTTTCTCAAACCTGTCCTGTTGCAGGAACCGGTTCAGGTCCGGCAGAACCTCCAGCGCCTTATCCAGAACCGCATCGCTTCCTTTCTGGTAGGCCCCGACGCGGATCAGGTCTTCTGACTCGGCGTGGGCGGCGAGCAGGCGGCGGAGCTGGCTTGCCATTTCCCAGTGGTCTTTCTGACTCACGGACGGCATCAACCGGCTCAGGCTATCGAGCACCGAGACCGCCGGAAAATGGTTCTGCCGGGCCAGGCGGCGGTCGAGAACGATGTGCCCGTCCAGCAGGGTGCGGACCAAATCCACCAGCGGATCGTTATGGTCGTCGCCTTCCATCAGCACCGTGTAAAACGCCGAGATGCTCCCCCGGCCGAACTGCCCCGCGCGTTCGACCAGCCGGGCCAACCGGCCTTGCAGCGACGGCGTGTAACCCTTGGCCATAGGAGGTTCGCCGGCCGCCAAACCGATTTCGCGCTGCGCCATGGCAAAGCGGGTAAGCGAATCCACCACGAGAAGCACATGCTTGCCGCGTGCGCAGAAGTATTCCGCAATCGCGGTCGCCGCCAGCGCTGCCCGAATGCGCAACAGGGGTGACTGGTCGGAGGTCGAAGCCACCACTACCGAGCGCTTCAACCCCTCCGCTCCCAGCGAATCTTCCACGAACTCGGGAACCTCGCGCCCGCGCTCGCCTACCAATGCCACCACGGTCAGGTCGGCTTCGGTGTTGCGCGTCATCATTCCGATCAGCGTACTTTTGCCCGTGCCGCTGCCGCCGAACACGCCCAGCCGTTGCCCGCGCCCGCAGGTAATGAAGGCATCCACCGCCCGGACGCCTACCGCCAGCGGCTGGCGAATCGGAGTCCGTTCGAGGGGCAGGGGTGTAGCGCCTTCCAGCGGCCAGTTTTCCTGTGCGCGGTAAGCCCCCAGGGAATCGAGCGGCTGGCCGGCGCCGTCAATCACGCGGCCGAGCAGACCATCGCCGACTCGCAAAGATGGGTATGCGCCCCAAGTGGTGACCTTGTCGCCGTAGCGCAGTCCGGTGGGACGGCCAAGCGGCATCGAAAGGACTTTGGAATCGCGGAAGCCGATTACCTCGCCGGGGTAGGTGTTGCCCTGCGAGTCTGTGATTTCGCACTGCTCCCCCACGCAAGCGAACGGCCCTTCGGACTCGACGGTGTTTCCGGCCACCTGAGTCACCCTCCCCCGCCAGCGCGTAGTGGAACACCGTTTCAGGTGTTGGAAGTAGGGTTCGAGGAGGACGGGACTGTTCAAGCCTGCCACAGCTACTCTTCCCCTTTCTCTTGGGAAGACGGTTCAACCATTGCCGGGCTGGGCGAATGGGCTTCGGCCCGGGTGGGCACACTGGCAGAAACGCTTTCAGACACGGAAGCGCGGGCAGGTTCACTCGTCCGGGCGAGGAGGTCGAAGAAACCCTTTTCAATCTCTTTCAACTGCTCTTCCAAACCCAGTTCGGTAGTGCCCAGGGAGGTTTCCAGCACCACCCGGGCGCCTTCCAACCCCGCGTCGCCGACGACGTGGGGTTCTACCGCCAGACCCGGTTGTTTCTCGAAGTACCGCTTCCAGGGCCGGACGTTTTTCGGGCTGACCCGCAGGGTAATGGAAGTGACGCTGGTAATCTGGTCGAGCGCGATGCGCACCACCCCGGCGAGCACGAGCGGGTCGAGCTGGACTTCGCGGTGGAGAATTTTACGGGCAATCGAGAGCGCCAGTTGCACCGTCTCCCCTTCGACCTGGTGAAAGTACTCTGCCTTCGTCCGGGCAAACTCTCGTAACACCTGCCCCAGGGCATCGCGCTCCTGTTGCAGAGAGCTTTCGTAAAGGGTACGGGCGCGGGCTTCTCCCTCGGCTACACCCTGCTCCCAGCCCTGCTGTTCGTGCTCGCGGCGTTCCCTTTCGCCCAAAGCTGTATTGGCGCTGGCCACGCTGAAGGTTTCCGGATATTCAAACGGCCGCACAGCCGGCTTGGCTTCGCCCGGCAACACCGAACGTTTAGGCGTCATGACTGCCTTTTTTTGCGGACACGGCAAGTGGTTGGCGAAGAACCGCAGCCAGTTCGGGATCTTCCCGTTCCAGAGATTCGAGCAGCGGGCGGCGGAAATCAGAATCCATACGGACGAGCAACTGGCTCACCGCGCTGACACCGGCCTGGGTCTGGCGTCGGGGTTCCACTGTAGTCTGCAACTTGCTCTGGAGGACCGTCGAAACCCGCGCGGCCATCTCCGGGGAAACATCCCGCAAACCTGCCAGCCGACGGACCACCCCCACGCGAAGATCGTTCGGAAGCTGACTCAGCAACGCCGTAGCGGACTCGGCGTCGAGATGCGCCGCAACCAGAGCGATGGTCTGCGGCTGCTCGCCTGCCAGAAGTTCTGCCAACTGCTGTGGCCCGGCGGCGCGCAACGCCTCTATATTGGAACTGCTCTGTTCGAAACTTTTTACCTGATCGAGCAAATCCCGGGCACCCTCTTCGCCATACGCCCGAACCAGCATTCGGGAGGCATGCTCGGCGCCGCCCCGGGCCAGATAGTCCTGCGTGAGCGAAAGGCGATGGTACTCCTCCAGCACCTCCGTTGCCGTCGCCGGGTCCACGGTATCCAGCCGGGCAATCTCCTGCGTCAAAGTCTGCACTGCTCCTTTGGGCAAACCCTTCAACAGAGCTGAGGAAAGTTCGTCCCCGAGCAGAAGGAGCAGGATGGCTGCCTTGCGCGGACCGGTGAGGGCGGGAGGAGCGAGCAGGCTCATTGCGGCGACTCCGGTTGCTGCATCCAGGTTTGGAGAAGCCGACGGAAAGCTTCCGGTTCCCGGCGAATTTTCTGCGCGAGGTGCAGTTTGAGCATCTCGGCGCGCTGAGTCACCGAACCGGCGTCCTGCAACGCCGTTTCGAAGATTTCTTCCTCTGTCGCCCCGTCCGGGGACGCCGGAGCTACCCGTCCTTCCGGCTCCTGCGCCTGCTCCTCTGAAGCCCTACTGGACTGCCGCAGCACAGGACCAACCACCGGGACGATGAACCACACGATGAACAGAAAAGCGGCCACAACCCAAAGAGCGGCGGGCGGCCGGGTAAACCACGGAAAAACTGACTCTGCTTGCGAGGGTTCCGCCGTTCCGGCGGCCGGCTCAGACGGCGGGGAGCCGCGGCCGGCAATGACAACCGTTACCTTTTCCGGTTCGAGCCCCTCCACTGCCCCGGCTACCAGTTGCCGGAGGGCGGAGGAGGACGATTCAGCAAGCTGCTCATCGCGAAGGTTAAGCACTACAGAAGCTTTGGCATCACGGCGGCGCTCGGCAAACAGAGACTCCTTCGGCAGAACCAGGTGCACGCGGGCGGTCCGAACTTCTTGCAAGGTTTGGATGGTGCGCTCAATTTCCGCTTCGAGGGCGCGCTGGTAATTCACCTTTTCGGCAAAGTCACTCACTCCCCAGTTGGGAGCATCAAACAGTTCGAATCCCAGACGGCCACTCTGTGGCATCCCGTCGGTGGCAAGCACCAGACGCGCCTCGTCCAGACGGGCGGCGGGCACACTCACGCCGGAGCGGTCAGCGGAAACGCGAACGGGAATTTGCCGGGCTGCCAGCCGCTGCACGACGTCCTGCGATTCGCCCTCCGGCAGGCCAGCGTACAGTACCCGATAATCGTCATCGCGAAACGAGCTGACAAAAAGTAAAAGGAAAACGATGACCACCACCGCACCGGCCACCAGCGAAAACCGCTGGCGGGCTGAAAGCCCGGCAAAAAACTCCTGAAGCTGTTGCAAAAACTCCATCGGACTTAAACTTTTCGCCCTCCGATAAAATCACATCCGGGAGACTATTTTTGATTAAAGAGACATCCGCGAAATCTCACGATAGGCGCGGAAAATCCGGCTGCGGGCTTCACCCATCAACTGTGCTGAGAGGTTGGCGGACGCCACACCGTCCTCCACAAAGTGGACACGCGCTCGCTGGCCTGCCGGAAATTCCGTTGCACGGGAAGACAACTCCCCCGGCGGGGACTCCCTGCTCTCCCCGGCGGAAGCCGCCGGCCGTGTGTTGGCCGGGCCGGAGCCGAGCGGAGAAGAAACGGAAGCGGTATCAACTTTTGGCAAGTTACCTGATAGGGAATTCATCTTC
>CBDUYQ010000059.1:0-6698 GCA_965371475.1 uncultured bacterium | reverse complement strand
TGGCTCCGAGGGTGACGGTCGGGCCGTACGCCACCATCGGCGGGGAGGTCGAGGTGGGCGAGGAGACCGAAATCGGCGCGCATGCGGTGCTGGAAGGCCCGATGCACATCGGCCGCCGCAACCATATTTTCCCCTTTGCCGCCCTCGGGCTGATTCCACAGGACTTGAAGTTCCGGGGCGAACGGAGCGAGGTCATCATCGGCGATGACAACCGCATCCGGGAATTTGTCACAATTCATCGCGGCACCGAAGGCGGCGGGGCGCTGACCAAAATCGGCAACGGCAACCTGATTATGGCTTACTGCCACATTGCCCATGACTGTATCCTCGGCGACGGAATTATCATGGGCAACGGGGCCACGCTGGCCGGGCATGTGGTCATCGAAGACAAGGTGGGCGTGGGCGCGTTCAGCGGCGTCCACCAGTTTTGCCGGGTGGGGACGCACGCCTACATCGGCGGTTACACGGTTATCACAAAAGACGTGCTGCCCTTTTCCTGGACCGTACACAAGCGGGAGGCCAGGGCCTTCGGCGCCAACGCCGAGGGGCTGAAGCGGCACGGCTTTTCCGCCGCGCAGATTGAGAAGATCGACCGGGCGCTGAAACTGCTTTCCCGTTCAAAGCTCAACACTACCCAGGCGGTGGAGGCCCTGCGGGAGAAGTTTTCCGGCGAGGCGGAGGTGGGTACGCTGGTGGAGTTTGTCGAGAAGTCCGAACGTGGAGTGATCAAATGAGCGCCGCCGACCGCTACGCCCTGATTGCCGGGAACGGCGAGTTCCCCCTGCTGGTGCTGGAAGAGGCCACCCGGCGCGGCGTGGACTTGATTGTGCTGGCCATCCAGGAGGAGGCCTGGAAGGACGTCGAGCAGTTCGACGCCCCGGTCCACTGGGTGAGTTTGGGCGAGTTGCAGAAGGCGATCGGGATTCTGCGGGAGGAGAAAATCACCAAGGTGGTGCTGGCCGGTCAGGTCAAGCACAAGAAGATTTTCAGCGACATTCCCACCGACCCGGTGTTAAAGCAGTTGCTGGCCTCGATGTCGGATAAGAACACCGACGCCCTGCTGGGGTCAATCTCGAACGCGCTGGAGACGCTGGGGCTGGAGGTCGTCCACTCCACGTTATTTCTGCAATCGTTGCTGGCGCCGCTGGGGCCGGTCAACCACCGGCTGGTGGACGAGCGGGAAAAGACCGACATCGAATACGGCCGGCGCGTGGGGCAGGAAATCGCCCGGCTCGACCTGGGGCAGACGGTGGTTATCGCGCAGCAGGCCTGCATAACGGTGGAGGCGATGGAAGGGACCGACGCTACCATCGAACGGGCGGCCTCGCTGGCCAACGGCAAGCCGCTGGTGGTGGTCAAGCTTTCCAAGCCCAACCAGGACATGCGTTTCGACGTGCCGGTGGTGGGCATCAATACGCTGGAGACGATGAAGAAGTCCAACGCCACCGCGCTGGCGCTCGACGCCGGAAAAACATTGATTATCGGCCGCGAGGCCTTTATCCAGAAGGCCGACGACCACGGCATCGCCGTGGTGGCTTATGAGCCGGGGGCGTAGGAGGCAGATTGGCGAGTGAACCCATCCGCGTGGGCGTTGCCGGGGTCGGCGAGTTCGGCCGGAACCACGTCCGCCTGTACGCCGAACTCGAGGACGCCGAACTCGCAGGAATTTATGACACCAACCCGGAGCGCGCCCGCGCCGTCGCAGAGGAGTTTTCCACCAAAGCCTTTGCTTCGCTGGAAGAGATGGCAGGAGGGGTGCAGGCAGTCAGCGTGGCCGTGCCTACCCGCGACCATGCGGTGGTCGGGGAGGAGTTGCTGCGTCGCAGGGTGGACGTCCTGGTCGAGAAGCCGATGGCAAGCTCTCTGGCCGAGGCCGACCGGTTGCTGGAAACCGCCCGCGAGCATTCCCGCATCCTACAGGTAGGCCATCCCGAGCGGTTCAACCCGGCGGTGGCGGCCGCAGCCGAGGTGGTTCGGCAGCCATTATTTTTTGAGGTCCACCGGCTGGGGGTGTTTTCCGGGCGCAGCCTTGATGTGGACGTGGTGTTTGACCTGATGATTCATGACCTCGACATCCTATTGAGTTTTGTGGACTCGCCGGTGGAGCAGGTGCATGCCGCCGGGATTCCGGTCCTGAGCGAGAAGGCGGACATTGCCAGCGTGCGGTTGGAGTTTGCCAGCGGCTGCGTGGCCAACCTGACCGCCAGCCGGGTGAGCACCGACAAGGTTAGGAAACTGAGAATCTTTCAGCCCCACACCTACATTTCAGTCGATTATGCCCGCCGCGACGCGCTGATGATCAGTGTGGAAGACGGCGCACAGGCGGGGTTGCTGACGCAGGCCGAAGCCGGGTTCCCCGGAGGGATTCCCGCCGGGCTAAACCTGCGCAAGCTGGAGACAGTGGACGAAGAGCCGCTCCGGCGCGAACTGCGCTCGTTCCTGGAAGCAGTGCGTACCCGCCAGCACGGTCCGGTGAGCGGCGAGGAAGGACGGCGGGCGCTGGAGCTGGCCGAGCGGGTAGCCGTCGGCATGGAAGAGCACGGACGGAAGGTGGCGGCAGCGCTGGCTTCCGCAAAGGTTTAGGCGGTATGGAAACGGAACTGGGACTGCGGCTGCTGATTGAACCGGAGGATTCCGAAGAGCGCACCCGTTCGTTTGAGTCCACACTGGGCGCCGCTGTGCTGCACCTGGCGGTGGTGGTGATGGTCCTGATCAGCCCCGGGGGCGCTTCCGGGTACCAGTCTTTCTTTGCTGCGCAGCCCGTGCAAATTGTCGAATTGATGGCGGCGCCGACGCCGCTCTATGTGCCACCCGGCCGGATTGCCATTCCGGAGGACAACACCCCCGATGGTCTCACCGAAGAGGAGCGCAGGCGCGCCGTGATTCGCACCCCCGGCGGAGTACCGCCCCAGCCCGGCCAGGTCTTCTCGCTGCCGGTGAAGCCGCCGGAGGAGAAAGAGGGAGGAGGCGACCCGACGGAAGCCGCTTCACTCAAGCCCGGTAGTACAGGAGAGGAGGACGAGGCCGCTGCGCGTGCCGATACCGGAGAGCCGGAGACGGGGGGCGGTGAACCGGAAGTGCCGGAGATTCAGAAGGGGCCGGAGGTGGCTTTGCTGGACATTCCCCGTCCATCGGAAGGAAAGGAGGGGCTGGATTCTCTCCTGGCGGATCAATCCCCGGGGCGGGTGCTGGAAGAGTCTCTGCGCCGCAGCCGCCAGGGGACCGACGGCGGGTTTGCCGGGCCGGGGCAGGGAACCGGTGTCAGTGACCCCGACCTCAACACGCCCTTCCCGGCTATCCTTTCCGATACCCGTGGGGTGGACTTCGGGCCTTATCTGACGCAGGTGGTCATCGCTGTGCGGAACAACTGGCGCCGCGTGACCCCGGATTCCGTGCGGCTGGGCGAACAGGGGAGGGTGGTGATTGTCTTTACGATTCTCTCCAACGGCGATGTGCTCGGCGGGGAACCGGAGGTGGTCGCGAGTTCGGGCCGCTCCCACCTCGACCGCGCCGCCATGGCCGGCATCCTGGCGTCACAGCCTTTTCAGCCGCTGCCGCCGAAATTTACCGGCGATAAACTCGTCCTGCAATTTTCCTTTTTCTACAATATGCCGGTCGAAGCCATCGGACGGTAAACTCCCGTGAAGCGAAATCAGGCACAACTGGCGGGCTTGCTGGTGCTGCTGGGACTTTTCCTGTTGCTGACCGCCGCCCGGTACTGGAAGGTACTCCTGCCTTGACGCCCACTTTGCCCCTGGTGGTAATCGCCGGCCCTACGGCCAGCGGCAAGTCGGCGCTGGGAGTCCATCTGGCCGGGGTGTTGGGCGGAGAGGTCTTGGCCTGCGACTCCACCCAGGTCTATCGCGGCTTCGATATCGGCACCGGCAAGGTTACGGCGGAAGAGGCGGCGGGAGTCCCGCACCACCTGATGGATCTCTGCGGCCCGGCGGAGGCCTTTACGGCGGGTGATTACATGAGGGTGGGGCGAGAGACACTCACGGAGGTTAGCGGGCGGGGGCGGCTGCCGATAGTGACCGCCGGGACCGGGCTCTATCTGCGGGCCTTGTTGGAGGGGCTCGCGCCGCTGCCGAAACAGTCGGAGGTGTTGCGCGCCCGTTTGCAGACCAAGCTGGACGAGCGGGGGGCTGAGCACCTCCATGCCATGCTGGCGCGCATCGACCCGGAGTCCGCCCGTGACATTGCGCCGCAGGACGGATCGAAACTGTTGCGGGCGCTGGAGATCTGTTTTCTGGCGCGCAAGCCCCGTAGCGAATTCTTCCGCGAAGGCCGGGAGGGGCTGGCAGGCTACCGTGTGCTGAAAATTTTCCTGGGGCCGGCGCGTGCGGAACTCTACCGGAGAATTGAGTTAAGGGTGCAGAAAATGCTCGCGGCTGGGTGGCGGGAAGAGGTCCGGGAGTTGCTTAAGCGTTTTCCCGCCGAGGTAAAGCCGTTCGGTTTTCTGGGATATAAACAACTGGTGGCCCACCTGCGGGGCGAGCTGCCCCTGGAGGAAGCGGCTGCTCAAACGCTGCACGAAACCCGGCAGTACTCCCGGCGGCAGATGACCTGGTTCCGCAAAGAGGCCGGCGCACAATGGATTCCCGGCTTCGGAGATGACCCGGTAGTGCTGGAAGAAGCTCAGAGACGGGTCAAGCAGTTCTTGGGGGATGGATAGTGACTACCGTAACCTGCAAAATGCTCTTTTTGGGGGACTTTCGATTGTGGAAAAAAATGTGGAAACCCAAACTTGTTGATTCGTAAGGAAAAGGGGCTGCCTGGGAGGATTTTCACGAGCTAGATGAACCGCAGAAATATATCATTTATTATCAATAACATACATAAAGGCTTCAGCCCTGGTGTAGTTTTTGCTGGGCTTTTGACTACCAGAGCGGGGTGCTCTCTTCTCGCAAAGTTTTGCACAAATTTTTGGCGTTGTGGGCAGGTTTGACAGGGCTGAATTGCGGCAGTTATAGTGCCAGTGCCAAGGGGTAGTGTGCTGCTTAAAGGGCCCCGGGAAAGGGGAGCGGGCGGTAAAGACTTCTCTGGACTTACTCATGAACCTTCCGAACAGCCTGACGCTGACGAGAATCTTCCTGGTTCCCATCTTGGTGGTAGTTCTTCTCACCAAGGTCGAGAATTTCGAGTTATGGGGTGCGGGAATCATTTTAGGGGCGGCGCTGACCGACTGGCTGGACGGTTACATTGCCCGTCGGCGGCAACAGATCACCACCCTCGGCGTAATGCTTGATCCAATAGCTGACAAGCTCCTGATTTCCGCTGCTTTCATCACGCTGGTTGAAATGGATGCCACCCTGACACCTGCCTGGATGGTGGTGATTATTCTGGGACGCGAATTTGCCGTGATGGGGCTGCGGATGATTGCCGCGGCGGAGGGTTTTACGGTGGCAGTGTCCGATCTGGGCAAGGCCAAGATGGTTTTGCAGGTCTCGGCGGCCACCGTGCTGATTCTGGCGACCAGCAATCCTGCGCTGCGGATCTGGGGACAGGTGGTGCTCTGGCTGGTTGTGGTGTTGGCGCTCATCAGCATGGGGCAGTATTTCTATCAATTCTGGCGCAACCTGGATGAGAAGATAAAGACCCGGGGCAGGCTCTCCCTGCTGCGGCACGGTGAGAAGCAGCACGATGTCACCACAGAGTCTCAATCCTGAAGAGCAGAGGTGGCTGCTCGCCCTGGCCCGGCAGGCCATTTCGGAAAAACTCACTGGCGGTTCGGTTGAGTTGAAGGGGATTGAACCTGAGGTTCCCTCCGATGTCCTGCGGCAGCCCGCCGGGGCTTTTGTGACGCTCCACGCCGGCGGCGAACTGCGTGGATGTATTGGTTACCTCGAATCCCGATTGCCGTTGTTTCAGACGGTAGCCGAAGGGGCACAAGCTGCCGCCTTCCACGACCCCCGCTTTCCTGCCCTTCGGCAGGAGGAGTTGGAGCGGCTGGAAGTTGAGGTTTCCGTCCTTTCTCCCACCTTTGCCATTGCTCCCGAGGATGTTGTTATCGGCAAGCACGGTCTGCTGGTAACCGCTGAGGGCGGGCGCGGCCTTCTGCTGCCCCAAGTACCGGTGGAACACGGCTGGGACAGGGAGCAGTTCATCGAAGAAACCTGCGTCAAGGCCGGACTCCACCGTATGGCCTGGAAAGAGGGCGCCACCCTCTCCGCCTTCACCGCTCAGGTCTTCCCTGAATAAACCGCTTCCACCATCTGTCAAAATGCAGGAATATCTTCTTATTTTTCAGTTGATTGGGTATTTACAAAATTTTCTGAAATTCTTGTGAACCTTTTCGGGGTTTTGTTCGTCTATAGAGTATATCTGTTGCGGATATATCCGGGGCAGATGGTATTTGTAATCCTTTGGGAGGCAACATGACCAACATAGCAAAGCGAAAGCGCGACCCGGCTCCGTTACTTCCTCTGACGCCCGCGGTCTTTCATATTCTTTTGGCCCTGGCCGACGAGGAGCGCCACGGCTACGGAATCATGCAGGAGGTCTCCCGCCGGACGGAAGGAAAGGTCCGCATGGGCCCCGGCACCCTCTACGGAACCATCAAGCGGATGCTGGCCGAGGGGTTGATTCAGGAATCTGACGAGCGGCCCGACCCTGAACTCGACGACGAGCGGCGGCGCTACTACCACCTGACCGACTTCGGCAAGCGGGTGGCCGTAGCCGAGGCCGAGCGGCTGGAA
>CBDUYQ010000058.1:0-6701 GCA_965371475.1 uncultured bacterium | reverse complement strand
TGCTCCTGCAGGAACTTCCCCGCCGGGCCGTCGGCGGGAATCGAGCCGGCGGGCGAGATGTGGTCGGTGGTAACCGAATCGCCCAGCAGCGCCAGCACGCGAGCGTTCCGAATCTCGCCGATGCTCCCCGCCTTCGGGCTAAGGTCCGCGAAGAAAGGCGGCTCCTGGATGTAGGTGGAATCCTCCCTCCACTCGTAAAGCTCGCCGCCGGTGACGGGAATCTTGTTCCAGGTCTCGTTGCCGTCGAAGACGTTGCCGTAGCTCTTGGTGAACATCTCGGATTTGACCGCCCGCTCCAACGTTCCGGCCACCTCTTCCTGCTTGGGCCAGATGTCGCGCAGGTAAACCTCCTGGCCGTCCTTGCCGGTTCCGATAGGGTCATTATTCAGGTCGATATCGACCGTCCCGGCCAGCGCGTAGGCCACCACCAGCGGCGGCGAAGCCAGATAGTTCGCCCTGACCAGAGCGTGTATGCGGCCCTCGAAGTTGCGGTTGCCGGAGATGACCGAACTGACCACCAAGTCAGCCTCCTGAATGCCGTGGGCGACCTCCTCCGGCAGCGGCCCGCTGTTGCCGATGCAGGTGGTGCAACCGTACCCAACAATGTTGAAGCCAAGCTTGTCGAAGGATTGCTGCAACCCGGCCTCGGCCAGATACTCGGTTACAACCTTCGACCCCGGCGCCAGGCTGGTCTTGACCCAGGGCTTTACCTTCAGCCCCTTCTCGACCGCCTTCTGCGCCACCAGCCCGGCGGCCAGCATCACCGATGGGTTCGAGGTGTTGGTGCAGGAGGTGATGGCGGCAATCACAACCGAGCCATGTTTCATCTGCGCCTCGGTTCCGTTCGAGCCTTTCGTGGCTATTGTGGCGCTGCGCTCCACGTCGCCCGCCTGCAAGCCGTAGCCGCGTTCCTTGACCGGGGCCGTGAGCACTTTCTGGAAGGCGTGCTGCATATCAGAAAGCTGAATGCGGTCCTGCGGGCGTTTGGGCCCGGCCAGCGAAGGGACGACCGCAGCCAGGTCGAGTTCCAACGTGTCGGAGAATTCCGGGTCGGGCGTCTGGTCGGTACGGAACAACCCCTGCTCTTTGCAGTAGCGCTCCACCCGCTCGACTTCCTCTTCCGTTCGGCCGGTCAGCGCCAAGTAGCGCAACGTTTCCGCATCCACGGGGAAAAATCCCATAGTCGCGCCGTACTCCGGGGACATGTTGGCCACCGTGGCGCGGTCGGCCAGGGACATCTGCGCGAGGCCGGGGCCGTAGAACTCGACGAACTTATCCACTACGCCCCTCTCGCGCAGCATCTCGGTGACAGTAAGGACAAGGTCGGTGGCGGTGACGCCTTCGCCCAGCCGTCCGTGCAGTTTGAAACCGACCACCTGCGGCGTCAGGAAGTAGTAGGGCTGCCCCAGCATGGCTGCTTCGGCTTCGATGCCACCCACGCCCCAGCCCATCACGCCCAAGCCGTTAATCATGGTGGTATGCGAGTCGGTACCGACCAGCGTGTCGGGATAGACCAGGCGCTCGCCGTCGTGGTCGCGCTCCATCACCACCTTGGCAAGGAATTCCAAATTGACCTGGTGGACGATGCCGGTGGCGGGCGGCACCACGCGGAAGTTGTCAAAGGCCTGCTTGCCCCAGCGGAGGAACTCGTAGCGTTCGCGGTTGCGCTCAAACTCAATGTCGGCGTTCTTCCCCAGCGCCACCGTGGAGCCGAAGTGGTCCACCTGCACCGAGTGGTCAATCACCAAATCAACCGGCACCAGCGGGTTGATGCGCTTGGGGTCGCCACCCATGCGCTTCATCGCCGAACGCATGGCAGCTAAATCCACCACGGCCGGCACCCCGGTAAAGTCCTGCAGGATGACCCGCGCCGGGCGATAGGGCACCTCTCGCGCCGACGGTTTATTGGCTTCCCAGCCTGCCAATGCTCTGACGTCTTCTTCTGTTACCAGTTCCCCATCGCAGTTTCGCAACAGGTTTTCCAGCAACACCCGGATGGAAAACGGCAACCGGGCAATCGAAGCAAGCCCGGCCTTCTCCAAAGCGTCGAGGCGGTAGAGGGTTGCCTTGCCCGAAGCGGTCTTAAACTCGGCGCGCGCGCCAAAGGAATCTTGTTTCGCAGCCATAGGGTCCACCAATAAAAATAGAATAATATGAGGTGGTCAGAATAGCACCCGCCCGCATCTTGCGACAACCAATCGGCGGTCAGACCCCAAACACGCGAATAAACACCTGCCGCACCGCCTGCCGGGTTTCCGCCAAACGGGTCTCGAGCGTAGCCGGTGTCAGGTCTTCGCTCAGCCATTGCCCGGCCAGCCGGGCAACCACCGGGGCACGCAACCCCGCGGGCAAAGCGCAGGAGCTCTTCCCCGTCACAAGCCGGAGGGCGTGGTCCACTGTGCGGTAAAACCGAGCTGCCTTCTGAAGCACACTCCCATCCTCCCCGCCGAGGACCTTTTTGGTTTGAAGGCCCTCCCCCTGCTCTTCCAGACTCAAACCGCCGATGTCGATAGCGCCCGCCCGCAGCGCCAGTCCCGAAAGAATAAAATCGATGTCATAGAGGCCGCCCGCGCCGGTCTTAAAGTTCTCTTCCCCGTTTGCCGTTGCAGCTTCGGTTTCCAAACGCTGCCGCATAGACAACAGCGATTGACAAATTTCCTCCCAGGCGGAAAACCGCTCCACCAGAATCCCCTGCAACGCAACGCACCACTCTCGGCCCAAATCATCTCCCCGCACCGGCGCCGCTTTCAGATACGCCGCCGCCTCCCAGAGTTGCGCCCGGTTGCGGAAATACTCCAACGCCCCATCTGCGGTCGTAACCAGCTCTCCTTCTTTTCCTTCTGGACGCAAACGCGAATCCACCTGAAAGAGCGTCCCCTCCTGCGTATAGGCGGACAACACTTGAATAAATTTCTCGACCAGCGGACGGGCAGCCAGACGGGCGTCCTGGTTGGCGGCGATGAATACCAAATCGAGGTCGGCGCCGTAGTCAAGTTCCCGCATCCCCAGCCGGCCCAGCGCGACCAGTGTTACCTCACAGGCTTCCTTTCCCGTCTCTCGCGCTGCAATGCTCCACGCTTCCCGGACCGCCTGCGTGGCCAGATCCGAATACTCGCGCAACGAGTCCTGTACCGGCTGTGTGCTCCAGAGCGATTCCACCCCCCAACGGAAAACTCTCTGCTGGAAACCGGTCCGGAGCAACGCCATCTTTTCCGCCAACGAAACTGCTCCCTCGACACCGGGAAAGAGTTTTCCGGCCACCTCCACCGGCTCTGCCGGTTTTGCCGGTTCTGCCGGAAACGGAAGAGCAGGCCCCTGGCCTTCCTGCACCTGTGCCGCTTGCAACTGATGCACCTGCTCCGGGCGGCGGATCAACTGTTCGCCAAAGGGTTCGCTCCGAACCAGCAGTTCTACCGCCCGGGGGAGAACTTCGGGCGCTTGCTCCAACGCCCCTGCTTCATCGGATGAAGCCATAACCGCCGCCAGAAACCGATGGAACATTTTGCGCGCCGGGCCGGGGATTTCCAGCTCCAGGACATTCTGGTACAGAACCTCCGAGCGTTTCCGCAGTTCGCCCAGTAGCGGGGCAAACTCCAACCCCTGCGGCGCGGGCACATCCGGCGCCGGAACCAGCCGGAAAGGCTCGACTTCCATACTCTGCCGGGTGCGGGGCAAAACCCGCGCGTATATTTCCTGCACCGCATCCCGGTGTGTCTGCAACTGTTGCGCAAAATCTCCTGTGACAGAACCCGAACCTTCCTCTCCCAGAAGGTGCGTGGCAGACCGGCAGCGGCGGGCCAGCAAACCCAGCGCTTCCGTGTCTTCCGGCACCTGGTGGGTCTGCTGCCCCTGGTCGAGTTGCAGCCGGTGCTCAACCAGACGGAGGAACTGGTAAGCAGAGGCTAACTGGTGGTGGTCGCGGGATGAGAGGTAACCCTTATCGGCCAGCCGCTGCAAACCCAGCAGCGTACCTGCCGACCGCACCCAGCGGTCGTTGCGGCCATAGAGGCGCTGCAAACACTGCACTAAGAACTCGATGTCGCGGATGCCGCCGGGGGAAAGCTTTACATCCACCCGGGCTTCGCGGCGAGTCTCCAATTTTTGGTCAATTTGCTCACGCGCATTGAGAACGCTTTCTACGACATCAAAATGCATATTGTCCCGGTAGAGGAACGGTTCCACTGCCTGCACAAACTCCCGGACCAGCAACTCGTTGCCGGCGGTGGCGCGCGCCTTGAGCAGCATCTGCCGCTCCCACTCGCGTGCGCTCTCCCGGTAGTAGGCCAGCGCCGCCGGGAGGCTGATGACCAGGTCACCTTCCCCGCCGCCGGGCCTCAACCGCATGTCCACACGGAAGACCGCGCCTTCCGGCGTCAGCCCGCCTATTAGCTGCATCACGCGCTGTCCCAAGCGGAGAAAGTACTCGCTGGCGGCCAGTTCCCGGCCCGATTCCCCCCCGGGCGTCACGCCCTCGCCGTCATAGAGGAACAACAGGTCGATATCGGAACTGTAGTTAAGCTCACCGCCACCCAGCTTGCCCAATGAGACTACGGCAAACCGCGACCGTACGGGCCGCCCCCGCTCATCCGATGCATGCGGCCAGCCGTAGCGGCGCTCCAGTTCCTTCCCGGCCAGTCGCAGAGCCTTTTCCACCAGGACGTCGGCCAGTACGGAGATCTCGTGCGTAGTCTCGGTCAGCCCCGCCACGGCAAGTATGTCCTTGAGCGCAATGCGGAGGTACTCACGCCGCTTGAAGCGCGCCAGGGTCAGGGCCGGGTCGGAGTCGAGCGCAGTGGCTTCAAAGCGCGCCAGCCCTTCCAGCAGGTCTTCCCGGCTCTTCATACGCGTCAGGAATTTTTCCCGCTCGATCCATAGGATGAGTTCAGGTTGACGGATTAGCGTTTCGGTCAGGTAGCGGCTGTAGCTGAAAAACGCCAGCAGGTAATGGAGCAGAACAGGGGTCCGTTGCAGACCGTCGAGCACCCGGTTTCCAGCGCTGCGGGTGAACCTTTCCAGATTGTTCAAGGCCGCGTCCGGGTCGGGGACCTGCCCCAGGACCGTAGGCAGGAGACCTAATAGCTCCTTCGACAAACTCTTACGCAGCAGACCGAGATTAGTTTCCGCGCGAGCAACATCCATCCACGGCAATCGCGAAAATGTTTCGGGCAGGCCCATAGCGTCTCCGCCGATGAGTCTAACCGAAAGCCCGCCGCAAGAAACAGGCGGAAGCTGCCTGCCCCTAAATGTCGTAATAGAGCGAAAACTCGTAGGGGTGCGGGCGCATTCCGATGGCCTGCACTTCGTTCTCCAGTTTGTAACTCACCCAGAGGTCAACGACCTCCTTGGTGAAAACGTCGCCCTTGAGCAGGAACTCGTGGTCGCGTTCCAGCGCCTTCAGGGCTTCCTCGAGCGTGGCCGGCAACGAGGGCACGTTTTTCAACTCCTTCGGACTCAGGTCGTAGATGTCCTTGTCGAGAGCTTCGCCCGGATCGATTTTGTTCTCGATGCCGTCCAGTCCGGCCATCATCATCGCTGTATAAGCCAGGTAGGGGTTGGCCGAGGGGTCTGGCGGCCGGAACTCGATGCGCTTGGCCTTGGGGCTGGGCGAGTACGTCGGCAGCCGGACGGCCGCGCTGCGGTTGCGCCGCGAGTAGGCCAGGTTCACCGGCGCCTCAAACCCCGGCACCAACCGCTTGTAGGAGTTGGTCGTGGGCGCGGCAAAAGCCACCACCGCCGGGGCATGCTTGAGCAGCCCGCCGATGTACCACAGCGCCATTTGGCTTAAGCCTCCGTAGCCATCCCCGGCAAAGAGCGGTTTCTTCTTCTGCCACAGGCTCTGGTGGACGTGCATACCGGAGCCGTTATCCTGAAAGAGCGGTTTGGGCATGAAGGTAACGCTCTTGCCATACTGGTAGGCCACGTTGCGCACGATGTATTTGAACAGCATGACGTTGTCCGCCGATTTCAGCAGCGGGGCAAACCGGAAGTCGATTTCGCACTGCCCGCCGGTGGCCACTTCGTGGTGGTGGCATTCGACCTCCAGCCCGCAGCGCTCCAATTGCAGGGTCATTTCCGTCCGCAGGTCCTGGTAATGGTCGGTGGGCGGCACGGGGAAGTACCCCTCCTTGTAGCGTGGGCGGTAGCCCAGGTTGCGCTCCTTGCGGCCCGAATTCCAGCGGCCCTCCTCGGCGTCGATGAAGTAGTAGCCACAGTGCTCCTTCTGGTCGAACCGGACGTTGTCAAAAACAAAGAACTCGGGCTCGGCCCCAAAGTGGGCGGTGTCGGCGATGCCGGTAAAACCCAGGTAGGCCTCGGCCTTGCGGGCGATGAAACGCGGGTCGCGCGGGTACTGCTGTTTGGTGATGGGGTCGATGATGTCGCCGATCATGATGAGCGTGGGCGCGTCGCGGAACGGGTCCATCAGCGCCGTAGTGGGATCGGGAACGAGAAGCATATCGCTCTCGTGGATGGCGGCCCACCCGCGGATGCTCGACCCGTCGATTCCGAAACCCTCCTCGAACGAGCTTTCCTCCAGCGCCTTGATGGGAAATGAGATGTGGTGCCACAGACCGGGCAGGTCCGTGAAGCGGATGTCCACAATCTTGACGCTGTTCTTCTCGGCAAATTCCAGCACTTGCTTGGGGGTCATGAAAAGCTCCTTTTCGGGGTTTGGAGATGGTTCGGGTGGAAATAAAAAAGGC
>CBDUYQ010000057.1:0-6723 GCA_965371475.1 uncultured bacterium | reverse complement strand
GAAGGCAACAGGACAAAGTGGCCGCGTCGGTTCTGCTGCCAGCAGTCGTCGTTATCCTGCGAACAGAAAGGCCGCTCCTCGCCGTAGCTGATGGTTTGCAGGCGGGTTCCGTCGATCCCCATCGAAATCAGGAAATCGCGCACTGCATTCGCGCGCCGGTCGCCCAGCCCGAGGTTGTACTCGGTAGAGCCACGGTTGTCACAGTGACCTTCTACCAACACCCGCGCTTCCGGGTATTCGCGGAAGAAAGCCGCCGTGCGCGTCAGCGCCACGCTGGCGTCCGGCCGGATGTCTGACTTGTCATAGTCGAAGTAGCCGTCGCTCACCATGGTGGCAAAGGCTTCCTCGGCAGTCGGCCGGACCGGCGCGGGCGGAGGTGGCGGAGGTGGAATGTTTACCGTCACGCGCGCCGTGGCCTCAACCGTTCCCCCCGGACCTTCGGCGGAGAGTATGTAGGTCGTAGAGCTATCCGGCGAGACAGACTGTTCGCCTTCCGGCGCTACGGACCCGACACCCGGCGCCAGACTCAAATCGGTGGCGTTGGTCGAGTTCCAGGAAAGAGTGATGGACTCTCCCTGCTCAATCACGCTGGGCTGCGCCCGCAAGGTAGCCGTCGGGGCCGCCGGCTTGGGCGGCGGCGGAGGCGGTGGGGGAGGCGGCGGGGGCGGTTTCTTGCAACCTGCTGCCAATAGTACGAACAATATCAAACTCGTCAGGATTCCACGCCTCAACAACATATTGGTTCTCCTTTCTCTACGATCCTGTTTTTTCAGGCTCCAAAATATCCCGCCCATAATACTATGTTTTCAGCAGGATGCAATCAAAATCTTGTGATTCACCAACCGGGAATACTATACCACCCTCCGGTTATTCCGGCGACCACTGCGGGGCAGTATTGTTCCCCCCGAAGGTCAACTGCCGGATTTCCGCCCCGTCGGCCAGCATCGACCAAATCTGCCGCCGCCCGCTCCGGGTGGACTCGAACACGATATGCCGCCCGTCGGGCGCCCAGCTGGGCTGCTCATTGATGCCGGAATCGTGGGTAAGTTGTACTATCTGGCGCGTGGCAATGTCCAGCACAAAAATATCAAAGTCGCTCCCGCTGCGCTGCCAGGCGAAGGCAATCATCTGCCCGTTGGGGGACCAGGCGGGCGAGACTGCATGGCCTCGTCCGTTTGTCAGCCGCTCCACGTTACTACCATCCGAATTCATCGTGTAAATCTGTGGCCGTCCGCCGCGGTCGCTCACGAAAATAATCTGTGCGCCTGTGCGCGGGTTCCACACCGGCGAGATATCCACACCGGGCGAGAAGGTAATCTGTATCAGCTCGCTGCCGTCGGGGTTGGAAACGTAAATCTCCGGGTCGCGGGTCCGGCTGGAAGAAAAAGCAATCATGCCACCATCGGGCGACCAAGCCGGCGTAGCCGTGGTGCCACCGATAACGGGGAAGACTGCGCGGCGGCCCGTCAGCAGCGAGTGCATCTGCACGTCCACCCGGGGAACGCTGCCGCGTTTATCCCCCATGACAAATGCCGTATAACCAATGCGCGAGCGGTCCGGTGACCAGCGCGGGGTCAGGCACCGGAACCCGCAATGCGTAATCTGGGTTTTCCCGAAACCGTCGTAGTCCATCACCCACACTTCTTTCGAGCCGGTGCGGTCGCTGACAAAAATTATCTGCGTCTGCGCGATGCCGGGCTGACCGCCACTCAGTAAATCGATTATGTCATCGGCGAAACGGTGGGCGATGCGCCGGGCCTCCTCTTCGGTCATCTCGCCGCGGTAACGTTTGGCCACGGCTGGCTGTGTGCGCGGGTTGCGGACGTCCGAGAGCCAGGCGCTGACAATAAGTTCCGTACTGTTGGCGCTGAAGTTTCCGAAGCCCAGCATGGCGGCGCGGACCGGCTCCTCCGCCCAGGCCTTATGCACCAGCGTGCTGGGATCGGCGGGCATTTCCAGCGGAAAAAAACTCGGGCTGACCAGCTCCACCAGTCCGCTTACCTGTAAATCGTTTCGCAGGGTGGCGTTGAACACGCCGGTCAGGTTCTCCACTTCGGCGGCGTAGGCGGTAAAGGGAGGCAGCGCAACCCGAACCTTCTCCACCCCGATGCCGGTCCCGGTGCGGAACCAGTCCTCTTGCGCCTGCGCAAAAGACCCGCTGCCCAAGAGAAGTAACGCAGCCATCAGAGGCAAAG
Source organism: uncultured bacterium (assembly GCA_965371475.1). Lineage (GTDB taxonomy): Bacteria > Acidobacteriota > Terriglobia > Acidiferrales > 2-02-FULL-67-57 > CBDUYQ01. Next base: position 4,528 of record CBDUYQ010000057.1, on the reverse strand, counting down.
ATTTTCTGTGGCAACCGATTGGCAAAATAGCTGGACTCCTGAAAATATCCCTGAATCTTGCGAGCCGTCAGGGCCGTTTGAAATCAAAAAAGAATTCGACGGAAACCTTCCGGCCTGCATAGTCACTCGGCAGCGGGCGCAGAGGCGAAGACTCGCGGATGGCGCGAATAGCGGAACGGTCCACCGAGGGCGTCCCGCTCGACCGGATTATCTGAATGCTTACAATGCTGCCATCCCGCACAATGTCGAAGGCTACCGTCACCCGCGGCGCGAACTGCACATATGGGTCAACGGCAGAAATCAACCAGTTGCTGCTCACCCGCCGCTGCACACCCTCGACGTACGCGGAATACTTTCCGCTGAATGAGCCTCCCGGTCCGAACGACGAACCGCCCTGACCTCCCTTGGCTGTGAAGGACGTGTAGCGCATGGTGGGCGGTCCGCCTTCGCCGTAGGGAATCGCGCCGGTGGGTTTGACCGTCGGCGCTTGCGTTGAACTGCGGCGCGGCGGCGGGGGAATGGAACTCCGCTGCCGGCGGGCGGTCTCAAATGCGGGGACAGCTGAAGAGGGCTCGGGCACGGCCTCTCGCACCGCTGCCTTCGGCGCCGGCTCTTCTCGGAAAAGGCCCGGCGACTGCGTGGCAACGGTGTTGTCGGTCAGCGTGGCCGGGCGGGGCAGGGGAACGCCGGGGACGTTGCCCACCAGCGAAACCTGAATCGCGCCACCAGCTCCGGCGCCGCCCCAGGCATCGCCCCGTTGCGGCGGGGGGCTGAAGAGCAGCGCCGCGACGATAAACAGGTGCGTCACACCGGAAACCATCAGGGGTTTCTTCAGCTCTTCGCTGGGCCGAAATGGGTGGGCGTAGCTCACAATAAGTCCTTATTTCTTTCTCTGGCGCAGAGGCCGGGTGACGACGCTGATGTTCTCGAAGCCTGCCTGCCGGACGGTGTCCATCACCGTGGCGAAGACGCCGAAGGGCACGCTCTCATCACAGCGGACGTAAACACCGCGGCTGGCGGTTTCAGGACTGGCCTGCAACCGTTCGCCCAGCTTGTTGATGTTGACGGGCTTGTCATTCAGGTAAACCTTTTGCCCGCGGTCCACCGTCACCACCATGCGCTCCTCAGTGACCACCTGCACGGTCTTGGTGCGGGGCAGATCGACCTCGATGCCGGACTGCAACACCGGCGCGGTAATCATAAAGATAATCAGCAACACCAGCACCACGTCCACAAACGGCGTGATGTTGATGTCCGAGAGCGAGGTGTGGGTGTGCCCGCGCCCGCGTTTCATTTGCATTGCCATGACAATACCTCCCAGTCAGGAGAGACGCTTTTGCGCCCGGGTGATGACTTCCAGGGCGAAGTTATCCATCTTCGTGGTGAAGCCCCGGATCTGGTGCAGGAAATGGTTGTAGGCAATCACGGCGGGAATGGCCGCGAAGAGCCCGGCGGCGGTGGCAATCAAAGCTTCGGCAATGCCCGGCGCCACAGCCCGCAGCGTGGCCGCGCCTTCTTCGCCCAGGCCGACGAAGGCGTTCATCACGCCCCAGACCGTGCCGAACAAGCCGATGAACGGTGTAACCGAACCAGTGGTCGCCAGAAAGCTCATCCACTCTTCCAGCCGTGAGACTTCCGTATCCGACGCCAACTGCATCGCCACCGTCACCGCCTCCGGATGCGTCAGGCTGCCGCCGTGCGGGTTGGCGGCCTCCAATTGGCTGTCGAGTTCGTCCAGCCCGGCGATATAGACCGGCCCCAACGGGGAAGCGGGAAAGGTGGTGGCCAGCGGACGCGGCTCCGGAAACCCCTTGGCGCTGCGGAAGGCTTCCAGAAACTGCGTGGTTTGCTGGTGGGTAAGCTTCAGGTTCCTGTACTTACGGTAGATGATGGCCCAGGAGAAAACCGAAAAGCCGATAAGGATGAGCAGGACAATACGCGCCACCCACCCGGCCTGCAAGACCAGCCGGATCAGGTCAACCTGCAAAAGTGCCAATGACAACTGAAGCATCTCTCTCCATTGAGAACTTTTCCGGCGCGCGAACCTACCTAAAACTAACACACCACCCGAAGAGGGTCAATTTCCTGCGCGCCCGAAACCCTCGTGTTCCCATCTGTTTGAACGCAAAAGCAGGTAAGTTAGTTGCCTCAAAAGTGGATGCTCGGAACAAAACCGGTAGGGTATCTATTCAGCCCAGATTCCGGCTGTCTTGTTCAGCCTCAAAACTGCGTGATACAATTCCTTAATCGAGCGCAAAAACACATGGCGGAAGCTACCAAAACGCAGCAGAAGACCTTCTACATTGAAACCTTCGGCTGCCAGATGAACGTCCACGACACGGAAAAGGTCGCCGGACTGCTCCTCGAGCAGGGCTATCAACCCGCCGACTCGGCCGACGACGCCGACATGGTTTTCCTCAACACCTGTGCTATCCGCGACAAAGCCACCCACAAAGTCTTCTCGCGCCTGGGCAACCTGAAGGCCGACGCCGTGGCAGGGAAGAAGACCATCGGACTGCTGGGCTGCATGGCGCAACTCGAAGGGGAAAAGATTTTTAAAGCTACTCCGTTCGTCAGCCTCGTGGCCGGCTCGGCCAGCTACAACAGGCTGCCGGAGATGCTGGTGCAACTGGAAGCCGGCCAACAGCGCGTGACCGGACTGGAATACGACGACGATGTTTTTGAAACCGAACTGACCCGGCGTTCCAGTAAATACCGCGGCTACATCACCATCATCGAAGGCTGCAACAAGTCCTGCGCCTACTGCGTGGTCCCGTTCACACGCGGCCCGGAACGCAGCCGGGCCAGCGAGTCAGTTTTGGAAGAGGCCGGCAAGCTGCTCGGCCAGGGCTACACGGAGATCCAACTGCTCGGGCAGAACGTCAACTCCTACCGTGACCCCTCACCCCGCCAGATGAGCTTTGCCGAACTCATCTCTGCCATTGCCGAACTGCCCGGGCTCAAACGGCTGCGGTTTATGACCTCGCACCCGTGGGACTTCACGCCGGAGATCGTCCGGGCCATCGAGGACCACCCTGCGCTCTGCGACCACGTCCACCTGCCGGTGCAGTCGGGTTCCTCGGAGGTGTTACGCCGCATGAACCGCGCCTACACCCGCGAGGAGTACCTGGAAAAGATCTCCTGGCTGAAAGCCGCGCGGCGGCCCATCAGCCTTTCGACCGACATCATCACCGGCTTCCCGGGCGAATCGCAAGCCGACTTCGCGCAGACCATGACGCTGCTCGACGAGGTTCGCTACGACGGCCTGTTCAGCTTCATCTACTCGCCCCGGCCCAATACCCCGGCGCTTACTTTGCCGTATGCAATCCCTGACGAGGAGAAGTCCCGCCGGATTGTTGCCCTGCAAACCCGGCAGCGGGAAATTCAATTGGAGCGCAACCGGCAGTTCATCGGGCGGACCGTGGAGGTCATGGTCGAGGGTCACAACCCCCGGCGCGACCAGTTCATCGGGCGGACAAGTTCAAACCGCGTGGTAAATTTTAAGTCAGGGGACGAGAAGCTGGGCAGCTACCGCAACGTCCGCATCACCGGCGCCGGGCCCAGTAGCCTGATAGCGGAGGTAGCGGAAGCAGTTCCATAGGAGTACACTGGCAGGGGAGAAGAAAACCGGAATGCACGTTGAGATGAAAATCCGTGGACTGATGATGGATCCGGTCACCAACATGCCCGTGGTCATCCTCAAGGATACCGGCGGCAAAAGCGTCCTGCCCATCTGGGTGGGTGTCTATGAGGCCAATGCCATCGCGCTGGAAATCGAGAAGGTCCAGACCCCCCGGCCGATGACCCACGACCTGCTGCGGAACGTCCTGTTCGGGCTCGACGCAATAGTGCGCAAGGTCGTAGTCACGGAACTCAAGGACGACACCTTCTACGCCGTCATCTCACTCGAACGCAACGGCAATACCTTCACCATCGACTCCCGTCCGAGCGACGCACTGGCGCTGGCCCTCCGGACCGACGCGCCCATCTATGTCGATGACGCTGTGCTGAAGTCCTCCAAAGTGACCAACGCGGTGGCAGAGAAGCCCGGCAACGAGGAACTCCGCCGCTGGCTGGAGAGCCTGGGAGAGGACGACTTGGGCCAATACAAGATGTAGTACCCCCTTGCCCTGAGGGCCTATAAGTTGTATAAGAAGGGGTCAGAAAATTCCACGGCAAGTAGGGACGCTTGGCACACGTTATAGTTCTAGCTAACCAGAAGGGCGGCGTAGGGAAGACTACGACCGCCATCAACTTAGCGGCCGCTCTCGCCCATCACAAGCGGCGCACCCTAATCCTTGACTTGGATCCGCAGGCGAACTGTTCCCTTTCTTTTCTCAACACCGCCGACATCCAGGAATCAATGTTCGACGTGCTTTCCGACACCCGGCTGCCGATTGGGTCGCTGATCAAGGCGACCAAAACCCCTAACCTCTCCATTATCCCCGCCACGATCGCTCTGGCGCGGATGGAGCAGCTCATGGTGGGGCAGTTCGACGCCCCCTTCCGGCTCAAGGACTCGCTCACG
>CBDUYQ010000056.1:0-6737 GCA_965371475.1 uncultured bacterium | reverse complement strand
TTAATTTGTAGTCACCATCTCCGTTCCGGTCAACAAATTCAATTTCAATCTGTTGCCCGACGCCTGCCACATAGTTGTACCGCCAGACCTCAAAAGCCCGTGATACCGATGTCCTTCTTCCACCGTATCGTTGGTCTTCTGTTACCAGGTCACCCGTAGGACGGGAGGCAATCTCATCCGGCGGGCCGTGCATGATAAAAATGCGCCCGCGGTCGCTTAGCCATCCCGGTCTGCCTACGTTGTACCGCTCATTTACATAGGCAATACGGCGATAATGTTCTTCTTTGTATTCGTTTTCGATTGTGCCGGGGGTGGGGTCTCGGCGGAACCAAAACTGTTCAATGAATTGTTCCCGTTCCTCTTCGGTCCCCAGATCGTTAAACACATCTTTTTCCTCCGGGGTGAGGATATAGATCACGTCTTCTTCCAGCCACTGCTTGTAATGGTTCTCCATTTCCTGACGAATGGCTTTCTCGCGGCGCTCCTGCGCCCGCTTGTCCAGCTTGCGCTTTTTCAATCCATCCCGAAGAGCAGGCTCCTGCTTTTGAGAAGAGGGTTTCTTCTTCGGCGTTTGCGCAGCCAGGGCGCTGGATAGAAGCAAAAAAATGACTGCAAGATAGTGAAGTAGTCTCATGATTGTTCTCACGGTTCCCCCATCAATATACTATTTTTATATGAAATGGAGTGGTAGTCAACCTCCCTGCGTGCTGGCAAAGCCATAGAGCAATTGGATGCAAGAAATGGATATTTAGAAGTCCAGGTATTTCCTGGGAATCTCATGGGCAGAAAGATTCATAAAGCTGGCGAAGACGGCTCTATTGACCAACTCCCAAAAGATGTTATTGAAGTTGCCCCACCGCAATAAGGAGGTTCACGTTGGGGAAACAGAGTGGATGCGTTACTTTCTCGCAGGCTTGTCCAGACCCCGCACCAATCTGGCCATCCCGACCTCGAAACCCTCGCCAGACCCGCAGCAGCGGTCTTGACCGTGATGGGCCTCCAGCCTCGACCTTCCGCCAGTGTCGAGAGGAGAACCCGAAGGAGATCATGTCCTCTGGATATAGCCGCCTGTAGAAGCATTTTGACGTAAAAGGCGGGGTGGGCTTTTTCACCGCGCCAGCGGGTAATTACACTCCCAGATTCAAGTTTCCTGGAAATCGTGAAAATTCAACTAACGTATATATATAAGATAACAAACACATTATAACTATTTATGATTTATTCCCTCTACGGAAGCTATGTTGCTGTACATGGTAGAGGAGGGGTAGTTTTGCTGGTGAATGTTGCGAGGATGTTTGAGCCTGAAATCGAACGAACGTTCGACCGGGTAAGGAGGTAACCATGCCCACCGTCAATGGCGCTGTCGGTTACCAGCTTGTTGCGCTAGGGAAACCTCTGGAGCGGGTCGATCTCCCTCCGTTTGAACCTGCCGCTGACGAAGTGGTTGTCGAAGTTGCCGGATGCGGCGTCTGCCACACCGACGTCGCCTTTGCCAAGGGAGAGGTTCCCACTCGCCATCCACTTCCGCTGATTCTGGGTCATGAAATTTCCGGCCGGGTGGTGGCCGCCGGAGCGCAAGCTGCCGAGTGGGAAGGCCGCAGCGTGATTGTCCCGGCTGTCATTCCGTGCGGCGAATGCCTGACCTGCCGGGCGGGACGGGCCACCATTTGCCGACGGCAGTTCATGCCGGGCAACGACGGCGACGGCGGCTTCGCCACCCACGTCAAAGTCCCCGCACGCGGACTATGCCCGGTTCCGGATGAGCTGCCATCCGGTATTACCCTCGCCATGCTTTCGGTGGTGGCCGATGCGGTCACCACTCCCTACGAAGCTATCCGTCGTTCCAACCTCACTGCTAATGACGTGGCAGTATTCATCGGAGTCGGCGGCATCGGAGGTTTCGGTGTGCAGATTGCTGCAGCCATGGGGGCGGCCGTAGTTGCCATTGATGTTGACCGCGCCCGGCTCGACTTGGCCAGGGAACATGGTGCTTCCACCGGGTTCGACGCCTCCCGGACAAACCCAAAGAAGCTTAAGAAAGCTGTCCGTTCGTTTGTCAGAGAAAACGGCCGCAGCGGGATTGGCCTTAAGATTTTTGAAACCAGCGGCACCACAGCCGGACAGACCACCGCCTACAACTTGCTTGATTATGGTGCGCACCTGGCCGTGGTGGGTTACACATCCGAAAAAATCGAGTTGCGGCTCTCCAACCTGATGGCGTTTGACGCCACCGCACGCGGCAACTGGGGCTGTCCGCCGGAGCGTTACCCCGGGGCACTCCAGATGGTCCTCGACAAAGCCGTCGTCCTCGGGCCGTACATCGAAAAGCATTCGCTGGAGCATACCCCGGCCGTTTTCGCAGCCGTCGCGAACCACTCAGTGAAGCAACGGGTGGTTTTGACCCCGTACCCGAAGGAAAAAAGTCTTTAGCAGGAGGTCTGTCGTGAAGAATCACAATTTGGTGGAAAAGTTTTCGCCCGGGGAAGTTCTGGTCGAGCATCGTCCGGCGCGTGACCGCGCGGGTCAGTCCGTCGAAGGCCTCCACAACGTCTGGATTACGCTCAACAACTCTGAAGAGATGAACGCCTACACCACCGGGATGATTAAAGAAATTATTCTGGCGCTGCGGGAGGCCTCCAACGACCGAGCCGCTGTTTGCGTGGTGTTGACCGGCGCCGGTGCCCGCGCCTTTTGCGCCGGGGGCAACACTCGCGAGTATGCCGAGTACTATGCCGGTTCACCGGGCGAATACCGCCAGTATATGCGGCTGTTTAACGACATGGTGACGGCAGTACTCCACTGCGACAAACCGGTCCTCTGCCGGGTAAACGGTATGCGCGTCGGCGGAGGACAGGAGATCGGCATGGCGTGCGACTTTTCAGTTGCGAGTGACCTGGCGGTCTTCTCGCAGGCCGGCCCCAAGCACGGCTCTGCCCCCGACGGCGGCAGCACGGACTTCCTCCCGCTCTACGTGGGTATCGAGCGCGGGATGTACAGCGGCACGTTGTGTGAACCCTGGAGCGCCCACCGCTTCTATCTTTTCGGCGGGCTCACGCAGATTGTGCCGGCGCTCAAGATGGATGGCGAGTGGGTCGCCAATCCTCTGGTCATAACCGACCATTACCTCGACGAGTATGGCCGCCTGGTGTTGGGTGAATGGAAAACTGGAAAAGAGCGTGAGAAAGGCAAGGCGCTGCTGGCCAAAGGAACTACCGACCTTTCCCTGCTCGACGAAGCGGTCGAGTCCCTCTGTACGAAGTTGCTCTACACCATGCCCGACTGCCTCATCAAAACCACCGAGAGCCTGCGCAAGCACAAGCTCGAACATTGGGACCGCAACCGCGAATCCAACCGCGCCTGGCTCTCGCTCAACATGATGACGGAAGCCAACGCCGGTTTCCGCGCCTTCCACTACGGCACAAAGGAACAGCGCGAAGTGGACTTCATCTTGTTGCGGAAACGCCTGGCCGAAGGTGTGCCCTGGAGCGAAAAATTGATCCGCGAGATCGCCCCCTGGGTGGCAGAACCCAAGACGGTGAAGAAATGACCAAAGCCAAATTAACTTTTGAGCATGACAACCGCGTGGCGCGCATCACGCTGGCTGCGCCCAAGGCCAATATCATCGATGCAGCCATGATGGCCGAAATTGATAAACTCTTAGGCCAGCTTGCACCGCGGCGGGACCTTTGCGCCATTGTCCTCGGCGCCGAAGGGCCGAACTTCAGCTACGGCGCCAGCGTCGAAGAGCACCTGCCCGCAAAGATCGGCCCAACCCTGAAGCGCTTGCACGGGCTGCTTCGCCGTCTTTCCGAGTTGCCCGCCCCCACCATTGCGGCTGTACGCGGGCAATGTCTGGGCGGCGGGTTGGAGCTCGTTCTTGCCTGCGACATCATTTTGGCCGAAGAGTCCGCGCAATTAGGCTGCCCGGAAATCAAGCTGGGTGTCTTCCCCCCGGCGGCGGCGGCGTTGTTGCCGGTTCGCCTCGGAGCGGGACGCGCGTCCACGTTGGTTTTGACGGGAGAAAGTTGGTCGGGCAGCGCGGCGGCTGTTGCCGGGCTGGTCTCTATGGTTTCACCCGACGGTCAACTGGATGCTGTATTGACGGACTGCTTGAAGCGGGACTTCTTGCGCCGGTCTCCTGCCGCACTGTTTCACGCCACACAGGCCACTCGGCGCCCGTTGCGCCGGGCGCTGCAAATGGAGTTGCCAGAATTGGAGCGTGCCTATCTCCAGGAATTGATGGCCGAGCCCGACGCGGTCGAGGGGCTGCAGGCGTTTTTGGAAAAACGTAAGCCACGCTGGAACAAAAAGGAGGACGTGGCGTGAGGCCCGCTCTGGCACAACTGGTCGGTCGCGTGCGGGAGTTGTACGAAGACCTCGACCTCAAAGCAGTAAAGGCGTGGAAGGAAGCCGTGCCCGGGCGCAAGGCCGTGGGCCACATGCCCATCTATGTCCCGCGCGAACTCATTCACGCCGCTGGTATGTTGCCGGTAGGTATTGTAGGCGGAGGCGACCGGCTGGAAATCATCCGCGGCGATGCCTACTTCCAGAGTTACATCTGCCACATTCCGCGTTCGACGATTGAATTGGCGCTCACCCATCGGCTCGACTGCCTCGACGGCATGCTGTTTCCCTCCATCTGCGACGTTATCCGCAATCTCTCCGGCATGTGGAAGCTGCTCTTTCCTGACCTCTACGTTCGCTATGTGGATGTGCCGCAAAACTTCGACATCGAAATTGGGGGAAAGTTCTGGCGACGGGAGTTGGAATCCCTGCGCTCCGACTTGGCGAAGCTGGCCGGACAGGAGACCAGCGACGACGCCCTCCGTAACAGCATCCGGGTTTATAACAAAAATCGGGCTGTGCTGGGCGAACTCTACGCCGCGCGCAGCCGTGAGCCCTGGTTTTTTCCGGCCTCGGAGATGTACCTCTTCCTCCGCGCCGGGAATGTCCTGCCACCGGAGGAGCACACCGATTTGTTGCACCGCTACCTGGAACTCGCACGGCAGGAAGACGACCGGCGAGAGCAGGACCAGAGCCGCGTCGTGCTGGTGGGAATGTTCTGTGAGCAGCCGCCGCTGGGCTTGCTGATGACATTGGAGCGCGCCGGGTGCTGGGTAGTGGACGACGACCTGTTGCTCGGTCTGCGCTGGCTGACCGAAGAGGTCCTGGAAGAAGGCGACCCGCTGCAAAACCTGGTCGAGGCGTTTCTGCGCCACAGCGTGAAAACTGCCTCCGTTTACCAGCCCGAAGGGAGACGGGGTGGCTGGCTGGTCGATTCCGTAAAGGCAAACCAGGCCGAAGGCGTTGTCTTCTGCGCACCGAGTTTTTGCGACCCGGCTCTGCTCGAACAGCCCATGCTGGTTGATGCGCTCGAGCGCGCAGGCATCTCGCACACGCAGTTCAAGTTTTCCGAAGACACCGGACAGTTCGCCGCCATCCGCGAGCAGGCCGGCACCTTCAGCGATTCGATTCGCCTCTGGAGTGAAGCATGAGCAATGCCGGCGCAAAACCGCTCAAAGACAAATCTACGGTTCAGAAAGAACAGAGCATGGTGCTGCAAAAAGAGATGATCGGCAGCCACTACCGCGCGCTCGCCCGCGCCCAAGAAGAGGGCCGGAAGGTCGTCTATACCTTTGTGCCCGGCAACCTCACCGAACTGATGCGGTCGTTCGACCTTCTCCCCGTGCTGCCGGAAATCAACGCCTTGCAGTCGGGGATGCGGAAGCTTTCCGCCGGTTACATCACCGAGGCGGAAAAGGCCGGGCACAGCGAAGACGTCTGCACCTACGTCAAGTGCGACATCGGCATGCTCAAGAAAGGCAACATCGGTCCCACCGGTGAGAAGTTGCCCGAGCCCGACCTGCTGCTGCTCTCCTACACCGGCTGCTTTACGTTCATGAAGTGGTTTGAGCTGTTGCGGCAGGAGTACGACTGCCCCGTCGCCATGCTGCATGTGCCGTACCAGTCGGAAGGGCGGATTGAGGGGCACTACCGCGACTACATCGTTGAGCAGTTGCGGAACGACATCATTCCGCAAATGGAAAAGATCAGTGGAAAGAAGTACGACGAAGACCGTCTCAAGGAGATGCTCAAGCTCTCCTCGCAGGCCGAAGATGACCTGGTCTGGGTGCTGGAGAGCGCCAAAAATAAGCCGTCGCCGATTGACGCCTACTTCGGCGGTGTCTATTACATCGGGCCGATGTTTACCGCTTTCCGCGGCATGCCCGAAGGCGTTGAATACTACCGGACGCTCCGCCGCGAAATCGAAGAGCGGGTAGCCAACCGGCAAGGGCCCATTACCCCCGACGGAGAGATGGGCGAAGAGAAGTATCGCTTGGTGGTCGAAGGTCCGCCCAACTGGACCAGCTTCCGCGAGTTCTGGAAGATGTTTCACGAAGAGGGCGCGGTGGTAGTGGCTTCGAGCTACACCAAGGTCGGCGGACTCTATGACCGTGGCTTCCGGCATGACCCGCAATATCCGCTCGAATCCCTGGCAGATTACTGCCTGGGCTGTTACACGAACCTTTCACTCCCAGCGCGATTGGACTTACTGGAAAACTATGTGCGCGAGTACCACGCCGACGGTTTTCTGATTAACAGCGTCAAGAGTTGCAACTCGTTCAGCGTGGGGCAACTGCTGATGCTGCGCCAACTCGAAGACCGCACCGGCGTACCCGGTGGGTTCATTGAAAGCGATTTGGTGGATCCGCGCTACTTCTCCGCCGCCAACATCA
>CBDUYQ010000055.1:0-6747 GCA_965371475.1 uncultured bacterium | reverse complement strand
GGCCGGGGACCTCAGCGATTATCGGCGGACACAGCTTTATCCGGAAGAACGAACACTTTTTTAGCCAGTTCAGAACTGAGGGTGGCTGAGGTGTAGTAGCGGGAGAGAATGGGGTGATCCCAGTCCAGCAGGTCCGGGTTGGCGGCAAGAAAGTCCTCCCACGATAACTCTGCGCCCGTTCGCTCCATCCGCTCGCGAATGAGGAACAGGCAGGCCCAGGTGATGGTTTCATGGTATTTCCCGGGCGCGCCTTTGACGCAGGCGAACTTCCGCAAGTCTTCGCTGAAGGAGGTCAGGGCCGACAGGATCGGCTGATTTTGTAAATACAGCCAAGCCGCCTTTACGTGGTCCCCGTGGCGGAAGCACTCCGCAGAAAGGGTGCCGTTCCGGAAGGCTCGCAGGAATTCAGTGTCTGTCATCTGCACTGGGTTTCCTTGTGAGCCGTCCTTCCTCAGGAGACATCCGTCTCTTCCTGCAATTGGTGGCTTGCCTGGGAGTCGAGGGTGAGGTGATAGATCCGTTTAAACTCGGCTATGGTCTTGCGAGAGGCTTCGTCGAAGGGGAGTTTTCCGTCGAAGGCGTGCAGTACGATGCCTTCGAGGAGGTCTCCCAGGGAAAGGTCGTGGTATTCGGCCAGAGCTTTGAGCACTTTGAGCAGGCGCTTTTCCATCCGGACTCCGGTTTGGACCCGTTCGATAACGTACCGGCTGGCGGCGTGCCTGGGTTTCTTGCTTTGGGCTCTGGCAGTCTTCGTTTTATGTGGTCTCATAATGTACCAATGTACCACGGTAGTATTTGGTTGTCAACCCCCTCGTTCAGATTTTTTCTCCAGCACATAGATGAGAAGAGAAGCGAGGTTGTACAATTTCGGGTCTATGTCTGAGTCGAAAATACGAGCCCGGCGGACGTTATGGGTGGTGGCGGCCGCAGAGTTGCTGGCAACTTCGCTGTGGTTTGCCGGGACGCTGGCGATCCCGCAACTGACGGAAATCTGGCAGACCGACCTCGGCACCTCCTCCTGGCTGACCATGGCGGTGCAGTTGGGGTTTGTGGTGGGGGCCTTGGCAGCCGCCATCTTCAACCTGCCCGATGTGTTCAGCGCCTCCAAAGTGTTTGCCGTGTCGAGCGTGGCGGCGGCGGTGGCAAACGCCCTGTTTGTGTGGCTGGCCGCTGACCACATCGTCCTGGCGATGGTCCTGCGTTTCCTGGTGGGGATGTTCCTGGCCGGGGTGTACCCGGTGGGAATGAAGATTCTGGCGGGATGGTTTCGCGACGGCCGGGGCACGGCGCTGGGGGTGCTGGTAGGCGCCCTGACCGTCGGCAAGGCGATGCCCTATGCGGTACACGGCGCCGGAGAGTTGAACTGGCAGGTCGCCGGGTTGATCTGTTCCGGTTTTGCGCTGGTGGCGGCGGTGCTGGTGGTGCTGGGCGTGAAGGACGGGCCCTACACCACACCGGCGCCGCCGGTGGACTTCCACCAGGTGGGAGAGGTCTTTCGCAACCGGCGGTTGCGGCTGGCCAACTTTGGTTACTTCGGGCACATGTGGGAGCTGTATTCGATGTGGGGCTGGATTGCGTTGTTGCTGGCGGCTTCCGCCGGCCATCACGGATCAGTGATTGGAGTGGGAGCCTTTTTTGTGATAGCCAGCGGGGCGATTGGAAGCGTGTGGGCGGGAAGGGTCGCGGACAAGAATGTCCGCGCCACCATGAATGGGTTTGGAGAGAAGGGTGCGGGGGCAGAGCCCCTCTTCCAAACTGAAAAAGAAACTGAAGCCGCGCGAATTGTGCGGCGGTCACGAGTCACCATTGTTGCGATGGCGGTGAGCGCGGCCTGCTGTTTGCTGGTTCCGCTGGTGTTCGGAAATTTCCGTGTGCTGTTGGCGCTCTCGCTGGTGTGGGGTATTGCGGTGGTGGCGGACTCGGCGCAGTTCTCCACGATTGTCAGCGAGGTGGCTGACCGCCGCTATGTGGGGACGGCGCTGGCCTTGCAGACCGCCATCGGGTTTCTGCTGACGGTGGTTTCTATCCGCCTTATCGGCGCTGTCGGCGAGCAGTACGGCTGGGAGTGGGCAGCGGTGGCGATGTCAGTGGGTCCGTTACTGGGCATTTGGGCGATGTGGCGGTTGCAGGCGAATCCACAGGCGTAAGGGTTCCCGCTAGAGTTTTTCGTGGTAGGAGCCGTTATCCACTTTGGGGTTGCGGTCGGTCAGGCTGTGGAGGAACTTCTCCTGCATCTCTTTGGTGCGCGTGACCAGGTGGACGGTTTCATCGTTACTGATGAAGGCAAAGTAATTTCCGCTTTCGGGGATGACGAAAGCGTCCCAGCCGAAGAGGTAGGGCAGGGTGGAGTAGGACCAGAGTTGGTATTTTTCTTTCGCGGTAAAGACGACGCCGGGCGTGTCGTTCAAAGAGCCGGTGATGCTCCAGGCGGCGCGCAAATCTTTGGCCATCTGCTCGCCCAGCTTTTCCAGGGCTTCGCCCCAGTAGTCCCGCTTGTAGACCCAGATCATGCAGTCGCCGGAAAGGTCGCCTTCGCTCCAGGGAAAGGGGTGGGAGGCGAGGTAGGTGACGCTGTAGGCCTGATCGACTTTCTGCTCGTAGAGGATTTCGTAGCGCTCTTCCTGCTCGAAATAGGGAAACCCACTATCGCTGAAAAGAATCATGCGCGATTCGCACCATTCCAGAATTTCACCAAGGCTGAGCGCCTGCACACCGTTCTCCTGTTGCCGGATATCTCCCCTGAAACTTAACTGACGGCAGAAAGGCAGCTTACCCGACCCGGTGGCCCTCCCGCAAGGCTTGGGCGTTTTGGAAGGTTGAAGGGGTCTTAGGGGGTAGCGGTACCATTTGACCAGGAGGGGCAAACTTCCGGTCTATAAGAATTTCTGAAACCGATGAAAATTGAAGGACTTAGCGGGTAGCTTTTGTGTTTCGATTAGCGTCAATCTCCTGTATAATCAGCCGGATAGAAGGCGGGTACGCGCTTATAAACCTCCTTGTGGGGAGGGGGAATCAATACATTCTGGCAGCGCGTTGTGTCTGTGGGCTGCAGGTGGGCGCTGTTTGCCGTCCTGTGGTGGAGGTTCGGCCCAGGGTAGAACAGGAGGAGTCTCCGATTGCAGCCGGGTTGATAAATTGGCAAAATGACCTGTGCCGTTATTTTTCGAGATAACTCCGGGGAGCGGACAGTGGCTTGAGCGTTACTAACTACAACCAACTCCGAATCCGCGATACGCATGTGATTCGGCCGGCGGCCATTCTGGCGCCGATGGCGGGCGTGACGGATACGGTCTTTCGCCGCCTTATCCACGGCTTTGGCGGCTGTGGGCTGCTGATGACCGAGTTCACCAGCGCCGACGGGCTGGCCCGCGCCCGCGGACGCACCCGCAAGTATCTCTTCTTTGAAGAGGACGAGCACCCGATTGCCGCGCAACTCTTCGGAGCCAATCCCGACACCCTTGCTGACGCCGCCCGGCTCTGCGAAGAGCTGGGTTTTGATCAGGTGGATTTGAACCTGGGCTGCCCGGCAAAGAAGGTGGTAAAGTGCGGCGGGTCGGGGTTGCTGCGCGACCTGCCGGCCCTGGAGGAGATTGTCCGCAGGATTCGCAAGGCGGTAACCATTCCCTTTACGCTTAAGTTTCGGTCCGGCTGGGACGAGAACTCCATCGTTGTCCGCCAGGTGGGCCGGCTGGCGGAGGATTGCGGGGTGGAGGCCATCGCGCTGCACCCACGCACCCGCGTGCAGGGCTATAGCGGCGAGGCCGACTGGAGTTTGATTGCCGAGCTGAAAGAAACTGTCAGCATCCCGGTCATTGGTAACGGCGACATCCATTCGCCCGAGGATGCCGAGCGCATGTTCCGGCAGACCGGCTGCGACGCGGTGATGATCGGCCGCGCGGCGGCCAACAACCCCTGGTTCTTCCGGCAGATGGCCGACTACTTCCAAACCGGCGCTTACTTCCAGCCGTCGCAGCAGGACCGCCACTGGCTTATCCGCGAATTCTGCCAGCGGCTGATGGCGGTTGACGGCCCGGAAACCATCGGTAAAATGAAACAGTTCGCCAGCCGGTTCACCCACAGCGTCCCCGGCGGGGCGAAACTGCGGAAGGCGATTTTCGGGGCGCGGGAGCCCGGGGAAGTTCTGGACCAGGTCGAGTTGTTCTTCCGCGACGCGGAGGAAACGGAAGCAGGATTGGCAACAGCGGGGACGGTATGAGCGGCAGAAAAGAAAACTGGGGCGAGAAGCGGATCAGCCGGCGTATGGAAGTGGCGCTGCCGATGCTGGTGCGCGGCGTGGACAGCCACGGCCTCAAGTTTGAAGATACGGCCGAGAGTTACAACGTCAGCCGCGACGGCGCCAGCTTCCTGACCAGCCGCGAACTCGAAATGGGTAAGGACCTCGACCTCATCATCCCCGGCCGCGGCCCCGGGGGCTTGAGCGATTTTGAAACTACCGGGAAAATCCGCCGTGTCATCGACAAGGGGAACCGTCGGTGGGAAATCGGCCTGGAGTTCACCGGCCGCCGCCTGCGGACCTTCATGCCGGAAGTCTAAAGCGCCTTCCGTTCCTTACTCCAAAAAAATACTGAACGCCAGCAGGATAGGCAGGGCAAAGCGTCTTACCGCTTGAGGGCTTTTTCTTCCTGCAACCGGCGGTAGGCCTCGCTGCGGGTCAGCCCCAGTTCCTTTGCGACTTCCTTGAGTGCGGCCCTCTGGTCGAGTTTCTTCTTTTTTTGCCGTTTTTCCACGCGCGCCAGTACGGAGCTGTTTTTGCCCCCGGCGGGTTTCTTCTTTGTCGTCTCGTCCGGTGGGCCGACCAGCAGAGTGATCTCACCCTTGAGGTTGCGCTCTTTGGCTTGGGCCAGCAGTTGCGAGACATGGCCGCGCAGGAACTCTTCGTGGATCTTGGTGACTTCGCGCGCCAGCACCGCCGGGCGGTCGCCCAGCATGGCCAGCACGTCCGCGAGCGATTCCCGGATGCGGTGCGGGGCTTCGTAGAAAATCAGCGTGCCGGTGTGCGTGGCGAGTTGTTGCAGCGCCTTCCGCCGCTGCGTCCGTTTGGGCGGCAGGAAGCCGTAAAAATGAAAGTTCGGAGCTGCCAGACCGGAGGCAATCAGCGCTGCGGAGAAGGCGGTCGGGCCCGGCAGCGGCACTACCGGTATCCCGTGCCGGATGGCCAGGGAGATCAGGTGGTAGCCGGGGTCGGAGACGCCGGGCAACCCGGCGTCGCTCACCAGGGCTACTTTGGAGCCCTGCTCGAGTTCGATAACCAGTTCGGCGGCGCGCATCAGTTCGTTGTGCTCGTGGTAGCTGACCATCGGCTTTTCAATCTCGTAGTGGCTGAGGAGTTTGGAGGTCTGGCGGGTGTCCTCGCAGGCAATCACATCGACTTCGTTGAGCATCCGCAACGCGCGCAGGGTTATATCTTCCAGGTTGCCGATCGGGGTGGCGACCACGAAGAGGCAGCCGCCGGAGTCGTTGCCCGGCGGCACGGAACGGACGGATTTTGCTTTCGCTCGAGCCATGGAAACGGTTCGGGTGGCGGGCGGGAGGCCCTCCCCGAACTCCCCGCAAAAAGTCTAGCACAGCGGGAACGCCGTGGCGGAAAAATCCCTCTGCACCGGTGCGGGCTGGGCAACTTGACGCTCTGGCCGCGCCGTCGCTACCATCTACTTTTGGCTATTGGGGGAGCTTCCTGACCATGCCGCTGTACGAATACCGTTGTACGAAGTGCGCGACCGTTTTCGAACGGATCCAGAAGTTTTCCGATCCGCCGGAAGCCGGCTGCCCGGAGTGTAACGGTTCATCCGAGCGGTTGCTTTCCGCCCCCGCCATCCAGTTCAAGGGCAGCGGCTGGTACGTTACCGATTACGCTAAGAAGGGCAGCGGCGACTCCGACGGCAGCGGCAAGACGGACGGCGACGCGAAGACGAAGGACACTGCCAAGCCTGAAACAAAAAAAGAAAGCGCTACTGGAACGGCGCCCGCCAAAAACACCACCTCTTCCAAGAAGTAGCGGCCCTCATCTCGTCCCGGGGAGAGACTAGTCCTTCAGAGATTTCAGGTAGTCGCGGAAGGCCCGGCCGAATTCGGGGTGTTGGAGGCCGTAGTGGACGGTGGCTTCCAGGAACCCCAGCTTGCTGCCGGCGTCGTGCTGTACGCCGTCGAAGGCCAGCGCGTGCATCCTGTTTTCCTCCGCGAATTGTACCAGTGCGTCGGTAAGTTGAATTTCGCCGCCCCTCCCCGGCTGGGTCTGTTCTATGTACTGGAAGGTTTCCGGCTCGAGGATGTAGCGGCCCACGATGGTGTAGGGCGATGGGGCGTCGGCCTGCTTCGGTTTTTCGACCAGGGAGGTTACTCGGTAAAGTTTTTCCTTCCATTTTTTGTCCTCCACCGCTTCCACGGCCAGCACACCGAAGCGTTCGATGGCCGGTCCTTCGACGGCGCGGGTGGCAATCACGCAGCCGCCCACCGCCTCACGGGCATCGAGGAGTTGCTGCAGGCAGGGGACTTCCGAGTCAATCACGTCGTCGGGCAGGATAACGGCAAAGGGTTCACCGCCAATCAGGTCGCGTGCACAGCCGACGGCATGGCCCAGCCCCATCGGTTCTTTCTGCCGGACGGAGATGACGTTGGCCATCTCGCCAACCCGTTTCACCAGAGCGGCTTCTTCCGTTTTGCCGCGGTCTGCGAGCAGGCGGATCAGATCGGGGTCGGTGTCGAAGTGCTCTTCGATGGAGTCCTTGC
>CBDUYQ010000054.1:0-6754 GCA_965371475.1 uncultured bacterium | reverse complement strand
GCAGCCGGCCACCTGCCCGGCCAGCTTGAGCGGATCAAACGGCTTGGCAATCACGCAGTTCACGCCCAAGTCCTCAAACCGGCGGCGGTCGGCGGGCTGCACTTTGGCTGTGAGAAAAATCACCGGGATGTCTTTCGTGGACGGCTCCGCCTGCAAACGCCGGTAAGTTGTGGGCCCGTCCATATCCGGCATCATCACATCGAGCAAAATGGCATCCACAGCTTCGGTTTGCAGTTTGGAAAGCGCATCGCCCCCTGAGTCGACGCTCACCACCTCCCAACCAGCTACCTTTTCCAAACTCACCTGAACCACTTCGCGGATGTCCGCGTCATCGTCCACGACCAGGATTCGCCGGCCCGCCATCGGTTCAGGTTCCCAAATAATTCCGTGTCATATTTCCCTACCTGGCACTGCCGGCCATTTCACCATTGGAAGTCTTTTTTCCCTCTTTCCACAGTGGCAAGGTAAAAAAGAAGATGCTGCCTTTTCCCGGCTGGCTCTCCACCCAGATTCGCCCGCCGTGCTGCAGCACAATACCGCGGCTGATGGCCAATCCCAACCCTGTCCCCCCCTTCTCCCGGGAGTCCGAAGCATCTACCTGCTGGAAGCGCTCGAAGATATGCCCCAGTTTTTCCGCCGGGATACCGCGGCCTCGGTCCTTCACCTGAAACAGTATTTCCTCGTCCTGCTTCGTCACCGTTAACCACACCGTGCTGCCCGGAGGAGAAAATTTTATGGCGTTGCTCAGCAGGTTGGTCAGAGTTTGGAGGATGCGGTCCGGGTCAGCCCACAGGCTCCCGGAAACCGAAGACACTTTCAATGAAATACCTTCTCTGTCCGCCAAACCCTGCATGGATTCGGCCGCCTGTGTTACCAGGTCGCCTACATCCAGATCATCACGCTCCATTGCCACCCGGCCGGATTCAATCCGCTCGATATCCAGGATGTCGTTGATCAGCCGGACGAGGCGGTCAGTATTGGTGGTGGCAATCTCGATCATCCGCTTGGCCTTGGACGGCACCTTGCCGAGGACGCCGCCGGAGAGCAATCCCAGCGCCCCCCGGATCGAAGTAAGCGGGGTACGCAATTCATGGCTTACCACGGAAATAAATTCGTTCTTCAGCCGCTCCATTTCGTAACGCTCGGTGATGTCGGTTACGGTGGCCGCCACCAGCCGCCCTTCCGGGGAGTCAAAGGTTCCCAGCCCGACTTCTACCCGGAATTCCGTGCCGTCCTTCCGCCGGGCAAACAGTTCGCGGCCCATACCCATCATGCGCGGATGCGGATCCGCCGCATAGTCTTCCCGGTAACGGGAATGGACCCGGCGGACCTGTTCCGGAATCAGGACCTCAATTTTCTGTCCCTCCAACTCGTCCGACGAATACCCAAAAAGTTTTTCCGCCGCCCGGTTGCCCCCGGCAATCTTTCCGTCCAGGGTGGTGAGGACAATGCTGTTGGGCGACTCTTCCATCAGGGTGCGGAACTTGGCTTCGGACTTACGCAGCGCCTCTTCCGCCTGCCGGCGAAACTGGTTGGCGCGATGACCTCCGATAATGTTCCCGCAGGTGGCCAGAAACGGCTGTAAGTACTCTACAACCTTCTCGTTGTAACCCCGGGGACGGTTTGCCATGCCCGCCAGGCCGACCATCTCTCCCCCCACAAAGATGGGTACGCCCAAAAAAGAGTCCAGGGAGGGATGCCCCTGGGGCCGCCCGCCACTGCGGGGGTCTGACGCCGGTTCGTTGGCAATCACCATCACACCCGTTTTGATGGCGTGACCGAAAAGAGTTTCCAAATTGTAGAATTCCAGGCCCTGCGGGGCGTTCTCCTCATAGAGCTTTTCTGTTTCTTCGTTCCAGGCAATGTTGGTGAGAGCATAGGTTTTTAGGTAGGGTTCATCTTCCGGGGTACGAAGAATCTCGCCGATAAAACCGTACTCGCTCTGGCTCAGCGCGAGCAGGTCGGCCAGAAGCCCGTCGAAAAGAGACCGTGTGTCCTGCTGGGAAATGAAACTGAACTGGGCTCGCCCCACAGCTTCCAGCAGGCGGTTCGATTTCTGGAGAGCGTTTTCTGCCTTGACGCGCTCTGTCACATCGCGGGCCACGCCCCGTACGATCCCTTCTCCCCCTCCCTCACTCCGGTAAGTATTGTCATACTCCCATATCTGGACTTTCCCGTCCGGTCCCCGCACTTCCATGAGACCCCGGGCACGACCCTCCGTCAGCAACTTTTCCAGATAGCCGGGGACCCTCTTGGCGCCCTCGGGCGTCATAAACTCAACAACGTTGTGCCCCAGAAGCTGCTCCTCGTTCTCAATACCGAGCGCCTTCAATGTGGCCCGGTTCACACTGGTGAGGTTTCCCGCCCGGTCATGGGTGCAGATCAGTTCACTGACGTTCTCCACCAGGTCGCGGTAACGCCGTTCGCTGCCCCGCAGCGATTCCTCCGCTTGCCGGGCCGCGGTCACATCCCGGAAGAAACCGCGTGTGGCCACGAATTCCCCGTCCACGATTACCGCCGAACTGCTGCCCTGGACATGCACCTCCTTCCCGTCCTTGGCCACAAAGACCGTCTCCATGTCTTCAATCATTTTGCCCTGTGCCAGTTTTTCAAAGATAGCCAGGCAATGCTCGTGCTGGTCCGGGCGAATGACATCCAAAAACTTCAACTGCCGGACATCTTCTTCGCTGTAACCCAAAACCGCGCGCCAGCGCGGGTTGACGAACTCGAAGGTTCCATCGGCATGGACGCTCTGGATCAGATCCCCGGCGTTGTCAAACAGATCACGGTAGCGGGCCTCGCTGACCGTGAGCTGATCCGCATGCTTATCCAGCACCCGTTTGGCCTCCCGCAACTGTGCAACCGTATGGGTGCTCTCCCGGTGGGTCTGAATATAGGCCAGGATCAGACCAACAAACGGAACGAAGTAGGCGAGAATTTTCAGGGCGTGGGCAATATTGAAATGGTTATCGTAAAGTGCCGTCGAACCAAAAGCCATATGGAACTGGGTCGCCACTTGGGGAATCGCGCTGATGATCAGAGCATGCGCGAAAATGTTTGGCGCCCGGTGGTAGAACAGAGGAAACACAACCAATCCGGCCAGAACATATAACACCAACGGCGCCACATCATACGGCCGGGTTATCCAGGAGCCGGGAAACATGGTCTGGGGCAGAAGCGCGCTGGTAGCAACATAACGAATGACGGCATAGGCGACGATACCAAAGACCCCGCTCATCAAAAGCACGAACCGCAAACCGCCCCAGCTCTTCTTCCGCTTCCTTAACAACAAAATCCCCACACCACCAAGAAGGATCAGTGCATTGAACAGCCGGCTGATGGCCCAAGTGAAGGGAATCAAGTTGGTGTTGTCGGCCACGGCCTCAATCAAGCGATCCGCTGCCAGGGTGTGAAACGCATCCATAAGCCCGGAGCAGAACAACGCCACACCGATAATCGGAGTGGCCACATTTCCTGTGAGGTAGAAATGGCTGAAGGCCAGCAGGACAGTAAAGAGGGCAATGCAAAAAGCGGTCCACTCCAGCAGCGAGTGTGTGTTCTCCCCCGACAGAGCATAGTGCATCGCATCGGTGAACTCCGTGGGAGTCATCTGCGGCGCAGTATCCAAATTAATGGGCAACGGTTCGGAACCGAAATCCACGCCGGCGAGATTGAACAGAGACGGCAGGACGCAAAGCGCCACCACGCCCCACACCAAATATCCTGGAATTCTAGTCTTGCTCATCCGTATCTACCTGGAAGGACCGCCCCGGATACCTGCAGGTACTCCATCACCGCAGGCTGGCTGGCATTCAAAGCGCCGCAACTTTGGACCACCATCCCCGCAAAATTCGCAAGGGAAAAATAATGGCGCCACGATGCCAAGGGAAACCCCGGACGGGCCTTGCCCTTCTCCACCTCACATAACCCCACGCTGCTCTCACCCCAAAATAAACTGCCCTACTATAACAAGGTCACGGCAGAGAATCCAAGATAAGCGCGCAGCCGGGTAGTGGGTCAGTTTGGGAACCTTCCCATACACTGAGCCCGGTGGCCTGCCCGGCGAGCCGCAGGGTTTTTTTCTCCCTCCGGCAAATACCTGGAGGCTCAGGGCAAAATCAGGACACTACCCACAACCGTGGCGGCCAGGGGGGAAAAGAAATCATCACCAGGAACCAGAGGGTCACAGGCAATTTCGAGAGGCGGGTTTATCGGGAACCTGTTTTTTCAGGGGCGGAAATCAGTTCGTCAACCAATCCCGCGACACGGGCGGCAGCTTCCAGGCCACGCTGAAAGCGGAGGAGGCTCAGCGCTTCCTCGTCAAACGATGTGCCGGCCACCCTGGCCCGCTGGACTTTCAACTGTTGCAGGACGAGCTTTTCGGCTTCCCACTCCGAAGAAGCCACCGCCAGTTCCCTTTCCCGGCGGGCCGCCAAATTGGAACAAAAATCCAGCGGCGATTGCCCGTTGACGATGGAACGGTTCCGGAGTCCGGCCAGCGTGGAGGCTCCTTCACTGTCCTCCGCCGATTTCATAATGCTGGCGGCCAACTGTTCCGGGCTGGCAAGAACCATGGCAAAAGTTCCCGCCGCGCCTGCTGCCGCCTCCGGTTGTGCAAAGAATTTGCGTTCGGTTGACCCTGTCAAGTCATGACAAAGTTCGTGAGTGGCGTTTACGTGGGTGGACAATTCAAACGCCAATCCGTCCAGGTCCGCCAGCAAGGGAATGACAAGTTCATCCCGTGCCTGAATCTCCCCCCGCAGACGGCCGCCCAGAACCCGGCTGGTAATATCGTTTCCCTGCGAGACGACCTGTTCCCGGGCTCTGGACTCGTCGGCTTGCGTCTCCAAAACAAAATTGCCGGCGCCCGCCACCAGGGCCGCTCCGTTGAAGGAGGTGATGGTAATGGTGCCATCCTGCGCTTCGATGACAGAGGTATCGATCAACCCGGAAAGCCGCCGGAGACTCTCGCGGCGCCGGTTTAACAACTCCTCGGGCACACTGCTCTTGGCCGCCCAGCCGCCGATTTGTCCGTTCAACTGGGAAATGTCCTTCGTTACAGCATTGATTTCAGCAACGGTCTGCCGAATGGACTGGTCCAGGTTTGTCCGCTGATTTTTCAAAGCGTCCGAAACCTGCCCAAAGGCGCGCGCCAAAGATTCCCCTGCGCTCAACACCCCCTGCCGGACCGGCAAGCTGGCGGCGGAGCCTTTCCATTCGTCCAGCCGGTCGAAGAATTCATGCAAGGAATTTTTCAAAACCGGACCGGTCGCCCTCCTGACGGTGCTATCGGCCTCTCTGGCAGCCTGGAGAAAGGCCTCCAGCGCTCCTTCCTGGTGAAGTTCCTGATTTCTGCGCAGTTCCAGGAGGGCGTCCCGGATGCTTTCCACCTGGTGAAAATCGATTCTCGTGGACGCCGCCCCGGCCTCCCGGCCGGCAGAAAGCGGTGGCGTCCGGCTCGGGTTTTCGGAAGACCGGCTGACTTTGCCGGTAAGCGCCCGCTTCTGCGCCATCATGGAGCGGACAGCCAGAGAGAGCGTCCCCAACAGATTCGACACGGCTTAAGCCCTCACCGTAATCGGCGCCGAGGGCCCAGCCTCTTCGGCGGAAGCCGCCCCGGCGGAGGTGGCGTAGTTGGAAAGAAAATTCATCAGAATGTTCACCGACCGGCGGGACCGGTGCAGCAAGGCCGCCTGAACCCGGTTGCTGTGCCGAACGCGTCCTTGCAGCGCCGCCAGCTCTTCCTCCAGCTCCTGCAAGCGCCTGGCCCCTTCCGGAGTCAAGGCAGAGGACACATGGTTAGCGGCGCGCGGCGGAAGCTCCGCTCCGGCGTCCCCAGCAAATTGCGTTTGGTATTTTTCTGTTTCTTCCCACAAAAACCGTAATTCGGCGCAAATATGCTCCTGCTGCGCAACGGCCTGCTGCAGGCCGTTTAGATCCATCTCGGTAATACACGCGCAACTCTCTTCCAGCCCGGCGGCCAGCAAACGCAACGCGGAGGCGCGGCGCTCCATCAGGTTCAGATAATGCTGGACTTCTCGTTTCATCGGCCTCGAACCATTACGTCAAAACGGCGCCCTCGCCCGGACTCCGCATCGGATTTCCGGAGAATTTTCTTCCTGCCTTTTCCGGCGGCCAGCGAGGGCCCGATTGGCTTCTCCTGCCGCGTAGGAGGCAGAATCAATTCGCTCCCGGTTGCCGGTTAGGAGTTGCGGCCCAACTGATCTGAGAGAAGAGCCTCTGCAATCTGTTCATTGGTGACGTTGAACCGGCCTTCCTGGATGGCCCGTTGCAGGGCCTCGACCCGATCTTGGCGGATTTCCGGAACCTGGCTGACCTCAGCCCGGAGTTCCGACACCTGCTGCGCCTGCACCGAGATGCTGGCTTGGTCCTGGCCCCGGACAATCTCCTGGGCTTGCGAATGGTCTTCTACCCGCTGCTGGTCAACACGAGTGGTCTGTTCGGTGCGTTCCGGGCGGTTGTGCTCCGGGAAAGAGATGTTGTTGACTGGTCCCATAGCTTGGTGTTCCTCCGTTCCTAAATTGCCCTTCAGACTAACTATCGGCTAACCCTAAGAAAACTTTAATCCTCCCGAGAGATTTTAGCTTTCTTAAGCTAAACAAAATACACAGGTTAAGTATTATTGAATTTTATAACCACAAAAGACCGGCGATCTGAAAGTCTACCAAAGCCATCGCAGCCATAATGCAAGACACCCCACGCGGAACGGACCGTTCCTGTTGAGAGAACCTAG
>CBDUYQ010000053.1:0-6827 GCA_965371475.1 uncultured bacterium | reverse complement strand
GCTGGATTCGGTCTTGGTGGTCTCCACCGTAGGGCTGCCGGAAACCACGATGGTCTCCTGTACCGTGGAAACCTTCAGTTCGATGCTCAGTTCCAGCGACCGGCCTACCGTCAGGGTAACGTCCTCCTGCCGGGTGGTGGCAAAGCCGGACTGCGCCACCGTCACGGTGTAACGTCCGGGGGGCAGCAGGGGGGCGACGTAGCGTCCGTTGGTGTCGGTGCTGCCGGAACGCTCAAAGTTGGTGTCGATGTTGGTAACGGTTACCGAAGCCCCGGGCACGATGGCCCCGGAGGAGTCCGTCACCGTGGTGGTGATGGTTCCCGTGGTGATTTGCGACTGGGCAAAGGCGCCCAGAGACACGCACAGTACTACCAGGCAGCTTACGGACAAGGTGCGAACAAAGGACTTCATAGTGGCAAAACCTCCGAATCAAATTTTTTGAAAAGTAAACCTGTTACTGGGCAGGGTTGGGAATACGGTGCAGACTTCCCGGCAAATCCAGCCCGTGTGGAGAAACTCACGGCACCCTCCTGGACATCCACCCCCCAACAGAGGCCCATTGTACTCCAATTGTCAAGCAAATTGCACTGGAAAATCCTGACTCGGCACTTGCTTCTACCCCCCGCGCAGAGATAGAGTTAGCTCCTTTCAGAGTTTCACGTGAGAGAGGGATAGTGGCCGCCCCCAAAAAAGAGAAACCGCCCAAGGTGCTAATTAAGCGCTCCGACATCCGCAAGAAGGTCAAAGTGCTGGCCCGGCAGATTGAGCGGGACTATAAGGGCGAAACCGTCCACATGGTCGGGATTCTCAAGGGGGCATGTATTTTCCTCTCCGACCTGGTCCGGGAGGTCCACCTGCCGGTTTCGGTGGACTTTATGGCGGTCTCGAGCTACGGCAAGGGCAGCCTGCCTTCCGGCGAGGTTCGGATTACCAAGGACCTCGACCACTCCATCGACGACCAGAATGTCATCATTGTCGAGGACATCCTCGACACCGGCCTGACCCTGAACTACCTGTACCGGCTGCTCAAGTCGCGCAAGCCCAAGACGCTCCGCATCGCCGCGCTGCTCGACAAGCCCTCGCGCCGCGTGCAGGCGGTCAACGCCGATTACATCGGCTTCCAGATTCCCGACAAGTTCGTGGTGGGGTATGGCCTCGACTACGCCGAGAAGTACCGCAACCTGCCCGATGTCTGCGTACTCTCACTGGCGAAACACTGACTATGTCCCGTACTATCCTCACCGCAGCCGATATCGAAGCCATCCCCGAAGGGGGAGAGGTGGTCGTCCCCCGCGATGCCATCGTCACCGACGAGGCCCGTGAACTGGCGGCCAAACTCCGCGTGAGTATCCGCGTCGAAGGCGCGGCAGACGTACCCAGTGCCAGCCGCCGCCAGCCTGTCTGCCTCGGCGCTGACCACGGCGGCTACGAGTTGAAGGAAAACCTGAAGCACTACCTCCTCCAGTCCGGTTACGAGGTCCACGATGTGGGGACGGACTCAGCCGCCTCGGTCGATTACCCCGACTTTGCCGCCGCCGTGGCCCGTGCGGTGGCCGGTGGGGCGGCGTGGCGAGGGATAATGATTGACACGGTAGGTATCGGCTCTTCCATGGCCGCCAACAAGGTCGCCGGGGTGCGCGCGGCGCTGTGCTATGATAAAGCTACCGCGCGGAGCAGCCGTGAACACAACGACGCCAACCTGCTCACCCTCGGCGCCCGCATGCATACAGTGGAAGAGGCGCGCGAAATTGTCCGGGTCTGGCTCGAAACTGAGTTCGGCGGGGGACGGCACCAGCGCCGGATTGACAAGATTATCGCCCTGGAGAACTCCAAGCGTTCCTGAGAAAAGGCCGTGACGCCCAAGCCCAATGCGCCCTTGTCGCTGGACGAGCAGCAGTTGGAGGCTTTGATTGAAGAGGTCGCCCGGCAGATTTTCTGCTACCTCGGTGACCGGCAGCTTTGCGACATCCGGGGGATTAACATTGATGGGGCGGTTTGCCCCGGCTGCCACGGGAGTTGCGCCGACGGCTGCGCAGAAAAGACCCGCGAGGTGGTGGCCGCCGGCGCCGACCGAGTCAGCGCCACTCTGGGGTTAGCCAAAGTGGAACCGGAAATCGCCGGGTTGATTGACCACACACTCCTCAAACCGGAAGCCACCCGCGACGACATCCTGAGCCTCTGTGACGAGGCTGCGCAGTTCGGCTTCGCCAGCGTCTGCATCAATCCCAACTGGGTTTCGGTGGCAGCCGCCCGGTTGCGGGGAACGCCCGTGAAGGTCTGCACGGTAGTCGGATTTCCGCTTGGCGCCACCTTGCCGCCGGTAAAGGTTTTCGAAACCGAGCAGGCGGTCAAACTGGGCGCGCAAGAGATTGATATGGTCATCAACGTCGGCGCGTTGCGTTCCGGGGACGACGCCCTGGTCGAGCAGGACATTCGCGGCGTGGCGGAAATCGCCCACGCCGGGAGAGCCATACTCAAAGTAATTCTGGAATGTGTTCTGCTCAATGACGAGCAGAAGGTCCGCGGCAGCCAGTTGGCCCTGATGGCAGGCGCAGACTTTGTTAAGACCTCCACCGGCTTTGCGTCCGGCGGGGCCACCGCGCAGGACGTCGAACTGATGCGTATGGTGGTAGGAGAGGGCATCGGGGTAAAGGCCGCCGGGGGCATCCGCAGTTACGAAGACTTGAAGGCTATGGTCAAGGCCGGCGCCACGCGCATCGGCGCCTCCGCCAGCGTAAAGATACTGAAACAGGCCAGCCGTGGCGGGCAGGCGGCCGGTAAAATCTCGGAAGCGGCTCCGGCAGCCTCCGGCCAGAACTGACTGGATTTAGTCCGAATACATTTTTCTGGGAGGGGAAACATGTCCTTGACACCACAGCTTTCCCGGCGGGCGTTTGCCCGTCTGCTGGGTTTGGGCGGCGGGGCAGCACTCGCGGCTCCGATGATGGCGCGCGGGTTCGAAGAGCGGCTTGCTCTGGCTGCTGATTTCCCTGGGTTGCCGCCCAAGCGGCTGCCGAAGGACCCCGAGAACCTCATCCTGCTCAATTCCAATGAGAACGCCTATGGTCCTTCGCCCGCCGCACGCGAAGCGATGGTGGAAGGATTTGAGGTGGCCTGCCGCTACCCCGATTTCTACATCGACCACTTGCAGGCCAAGCTGGCCGAGTATCACGGAGTGGACCCCGACGAGGTTGTGGTGACCGCCGGTTCGACGGAACTGCTCAAGATGTGCGCCTATGCGTTTCTGGGACGGGGCAAACGGCTGGTGCAGGCTTCGCCGACTTTTGAGGCTCTGGCGAGGAATGCGCGCATGGTGGACGCCGAGGTGATTAAAATTCCGCTCGACAAGGACTATGGGCACGACCTTGACGCTATGGCGGAGGCGGCGCAGGCTCGCCCCGGACTGGTGTACCTCTGCAACCCCAACAACCCGACCGGCACGGTAATTTCCCGGTCAGCCATTGAGCGATTCCTCCAGAGGATTCCGCCGCAGAGCGTGGTGCTGGTGGACGAGGCCTACCACCACTACGTCGAAGACCCCGGCTACGGCTCTCTCCTGGATGCGGTCAGGGGCGGGAAGAAAGTCGTCGTGGCCCGGACTTTTTCCAAAATCTACGGCATGGCGGGTCTCCGTATCGGCTACGGCATTGCTCCCCGTGCCCTGACCCGGCGGTTGCGGCCCCATTGGGTGTGGTCGAGCGCCAACGTACTGGGCTGTGTGGCCGCCGCGGCCAGCCTGGAGGACGCGGAGTTTGCCGGGCTCAATACCCGGCGGAACCGGGAGGCGCGCAAATTCATTGTCGAAGCGATGCGCTCCCGCGGGCACGGCGTTATCCCTTCCCATACAAATTTCATCTGCATCGACGTACAGCAGCCCGTCCGCCCGGTTATTGCAGCCTTCCGGCAGCAGGGGATTCGCGTGGGCCGTCCGTTTGAAGGCCTGCCGCAGCACGTCCGGCTCTCCCTGGGCCTGCCCGAGGAACTGGAGAAGTTCGTGAAGGCCTTCGATTTGGTTCTCCCCAGCAAACCGGTCAATTAATCGGACCAAATTGGCTCGCCGCTGTGGTGCGGCGGCGCAACTTTAATCATTCAGTAACAATCCAATAGGGGGAATCCTATATACTCAGTGGAGTATGAGTACGACTAAGAAAAATCGGAGCGAGGCCCGCGCAGGCGGCACGACAGTGGAGAAGTCTTTCCCGAAAGCCGAAGGCGAGGCGATGGCCTTCCTCATGCAGGTGGCCGAGGTCATCAACTCCACCCTGGAGCTCGATACGCTTCTGGGCCGGGTGGCCGACCGGGTAAAGGAGCGAATCGACTACGACAACTTCAGCATTCTGCTCCTCGACGACCTCGGGAAAGAACTGTCCTTCCGGTTCGCCGTAGGGTACCCGAAGGACGTCGTAAAGTTCTGGCGTTTCGGGCCGGGGCAGGGCTTGGTGGGCACGGCGGCGCAGACCGGCGAGGCGGTGTTGGTCAACAACGTCGAAGAGGACAGCCGGTACATCAAAGCTGACAAGGAGATGCGCTCCGAACTTGTCATCCCTTTGATTGTTAAGAGCCGGACCATTGGCGTGCTCGACGTTGCCAGCACGAAGCCGGGAAATTTCTCCGAAAGCGACCAGCACCTGCTCACGTTGCTGGCCGGGCGGCTGGCCAACGCCATCGAGCAGGCGCGGCTCTATGAGAACCTGCAAACCCAGGCGCGCACCCTCTCGCTGATGCATGAGGTGAGCCGCGAGTTGACCTCCATCCTCGATCGGGAAGAGCTGCTCAAAAAGGTGGCGCAGACGGTTAAACGTCTTATCGACTTTCAGTTGTTCAGCGTATTGCTTTTCGACGAAGAGACACAGACGCTCAAGCATGTCTTTTCGCTGCACTCGGACGAACGAGTGCTGGAGAAAGGGAGCATCCCGCTGGGACACGGTATCTGCGGCACGGCGGCGGCGCTGCGCCAGTCTGTGCGGGTTCCGAACGTCCAGCTCGACCCGCGTTACCTCCGGAGCAGTGAAAAGTTTACCGGCGGGGTGGAGATGCGGTCCGAACTGGCCGTGCCGCTGGTCACCAAGGACAGACTCATCGGCGCCATCGACCTGGAAAGCACCGAGTACAACGCCTTCAGCGAAGAGCACGAGCAGATGCTTGCCACGCTGGCCTCCTATATCGCTATCGCACTGGAGAACTCGCTCCTCTACGAGCAGGTCCGCAAAGGCGAACAGCGTTTGGAGAAGGACCTGGCTACCGCGCGCGAAATCCAAAAAGGGCTTCTGCCGGACACTCCCCCGCGCGTCCCGGGTCTGGAAATCGGCTTCGCCTATGAACCGGCGCGGCAGCTGGGCGGCGACCTCTACGACTTCCTGCCCCATAGCGACGGGCGGTTGGCCATCCTCGTCGGCGACGTGACCGGCAAGGGTACGCCGGCCGCGCTCTACGGTTCACTGGCGGTTGGAATTCTGCGCGGGCACATCATGGAACACCCCTGTGAACCGGCGGAATTGCTGGCGGAAGTAAACGACCACCTGCGCCAGCCCCGGCTGGAGACCCGCTACGTGGCACTGGGCCTGGCGATTTACGACAGCCATAAGAAGGAACTCGTCCTGGCCAACGCCGGGTTCCCGCAGCCCTGGCTGGTGCGGGACGGAGAGGCGGAAGAAATCAAGGTCGAAGGCGTGCCGCTCGGTTTACTGCCGGACATCCGTTACGAGCAGAAGACGATTCCCCTGAAGAAGGGCGACACGGTGATTTACTGTTCCGACGGCATCCATGAGGCGTTTAACATGGAGCAGGAAGAACTGGGCTTGGGGCGGCTGGAAGAAATTATTGCAGGCCTGGCTGGCAGCGGCACAGCTTCCGAGATCGCCCACGGCATCCTCGGCACCACCGACCGCTACGCCGCCGGCAGCAAGCATGCCGACGACCGCACCGTGGTCGTCCTGAAAGTTATCGAGTAACCCTCTTCGATTCCAATAGATTTTTTTTCAGAGCGAAGAGACTGGCAGGTCTGATTGCTGTTTCCCCTGTGAAGTTTGAAACGTCCCTTCCCACCGTGCCACCAGCGAAGCGGTGACGAAATTGTTCGCCATGTTCACGGCGGTGCGCGGCATGTCCATGATGGGATCGACTCCCAGCAGCAACCCGAACCCCAGCGCGACGGTCTCCGGGGGCAACCCGAACGAGGTCAGGCCGGCCGCCAGCGCTACCAAAGACCCGCGTGGCACAGGCCCGACGGCCTTGGTCGCCAGAAAGAGAATCGTGAAGAGCGGGACGACTTGCGAGATCGAAAGCGGCACCTGGAACGCCTGGAGCAGGAACATCGCCGTGGCTCCGATGAATATCGAGCTGCCGGCGAAATTGAAGTACGCGGTGAAGATGACCAGGGACGCGATTTTCCTGGGAATGCCGAACGCCTCCAGGTTGGCGAAGGCAAGCGGATAGGCGGAGGCTCCGGTAGTGGTTGCGAACGAGATGATGACCGGGTCCTTCGCAGCGCGGAACAGTCCTCTGAAGGGTATGTGGTAAATCCTGATCAATAAGGGAAAGACGAGCAGGAAGACGATCGCAAGTCCCAGATAAACGGTCAAAACGAGACGAAGCAGGTTCTCTCCGATGGCCAGGCCGTGCTGGCCGACCATGGCCGCCGCCGCTCCCAGGACGCCCAGCGGGGCCGCCAGCATAATAATATCGGTCAGCTTCAACATCACAGTCAGCAACGAACGGCAGAGGTGGATGAGGGGTTTCCCTTTTTCGCCGCTACGGCCCAGCGCGATGGCGAAGAGCAGGGAGAAGATGACCAGTTGCAGCACGTCGTTTCGCGCCATGGCGTCAAA
>CBDUYQ010000052.1:0-6954 GCA_965371475.1 uncultured bacterium | reverse complement strand
CTTGTCATCCCGTCGCAGCGCAGTGGAGACCCCGAGCGTAGCCGAGGGGCAGACGAAGGCGAGGGATCTGCTTTTTTCTTTTTCCCAACCGTCGGGAAAAGCAGATTCCTCACTTCGCTCGGAATGACAACGATGAGGAATCGACCGGCCTGCGGCTACCCGCGCTGGCGGAGGGCTTCGTAGAGAGCGACCCCGGCGGCGACGGAAACGTTCAGCGACCCGACCGGCCCCAAAACCGGAATCGACGCCACAAAGTCACAGTGCTTGCGGACCTGTTGGTGCAGTCCCTTGCCTTCACCTCCGAGCACCAGCCCGACCCGCCCGGTCATGTCAACCTCGTGCAAGGATTTGTCGCCGGACGCATCGAGTCCGACCAGCCAGAAACCCCCCTCCTTTATCTCTTCGATGGCGCGGTTGAGGTTAACCACGAGGGCGACAGCGATGTGGTCGGCCGCTCCGGCAGCGGCCTTTTCCGCCGCCGAGGTGATGCCCGCCGAGCGCCGCTCAGGCAGAATTACCCCGTCAGCCCCGGCGCAGACCGCGGTGCGCAGGATAGCGCCGAGGTTGTGCGGGTCCTGCACGCCATCGAGCAGGACCAACAAAGCAGACTTCTTTCCCGCCACCTGCGCGAGCAGGTCTTCCAAATCCGTGTAACGCTTGCCGCTTCCCATCAACACAACACCTTGATGTACTCCGGAGTCCGTTGCGCGGTCGAGTTCCGCTTTGGCCACGAACCGGACGGGGATGCCGGCCTGTTTGGCGGCGCGGACTACTCTGTCAATCGCGGCGCCCTTCTTGCCGCGCGCAATCAGCAGACGCTCAGCGGCGCGCCCGGCTTCAAGCGCCTGGGTGACAGCGTGGATGCCATAGGTTACGGTCATGGGACCCTTTTTTTACCTAAACTTTCTTTAACCCCTTAAACGAAAATGGAACAGAACTCTAACACTCTTTGACGGCAACTTTTGACTTCCAGCGGAAGATCGAGCTCGTGCCCGCGCTCGAAGACGAGGATGAGCTTTTCCACGTCCGGCCCGAACGGCAGGCCGGTCAACGCGACGCGGATCGGGGGCCAGAGTTCACGGCCTTTTGCGCCGGTCTCCTGCTTGACCTCTTCGACAATCTCCACGAAGCGCTCGCGTGTGAGCCATGACTCCGCCAGCACCCGTTGCCCGAACGCCCGCAGCACTTCACGCGCGATTGCGCGTTCCATAGCCTCGCGGCTTTCCGGCACGCGCAGGTAGTGCTCGGGTTTGTAGTCGAAGACCAGCCGGGTGCGCGGGGGGAAAAGCGAAAGGAAGTCGATGCTGGGCTGCACGGCGCGGATGACGTCGAGCATCCAGCGGTGGATGTCGGCGGGCAGTTCGTCGGAAGGCAGCCAGCCTGCCCGGGCGAAGTAGGGCTGGGCGAGTTCGAGCAGGCGTTCCGGGTCGGCGCGCTTGACCCAGGCTTTGTTGATGCGGACGAGCCGCGGGAAATCAAAGACCCTATCCTGCGGCTCCTGCGGGCGCGGCGGCCAGTGGGCCAGGAGTTGTTCGCGTGAGAGGACCTCCTCTTCCGTCTTAAGCGGCCAGCCCTGCACAGCCAGGAAGTTCAGCAGCGCTTCGGAGAGCACCCCAAGCTCTTGCAGGTCTGCGATGGTTGTGCGCCCGCCCCACTGACCGTAGGGCGAGGGAGGCGATTCAGAAATAGCGGGCAGTTTGCGGACCCATTCCGGGAGCTGTTCCTCTTCCGCGCGGCCGTCCCAGTCGATGCCGAGCCAGACCAGATCCTGCTTCCAGGTTCCGCTGCCCGCCAGGGTGAAGGTGGCCTTCTGTTGCCGCGCGGTCAGCCAGAGAAAAACAACGGCGCGGGCCGACTCCACGGTGAGCGCGGAACCTTCGGCGGAAAAGCTGGCTTGGGCGGCCATGGGGTTTGAGACTGGATTCCCGGCCGGCCAGAACGCTTCCGGCAGAGATTCGACCTACTCGGAAGCGCTGCGGGCGGCCTGGCGGCGCTTGCGGGCAACGAGGTCCTGTGCCAGCAGCGGCAACTGCTCGAATTTCAACTCGCCCGCTTCAAAGGCTTTGACCCTGGCCTTGATGCGCTTCCGGGTCTTATGGTGTTTCTTGTGCGCCAGGAAGTTCTTCTGCCTCATGGATGTTTACTCCTCGAAAAAACTCGAACTGGTAGTTTACCTTAATTAGCCGTTTTGCGCCCGTTACTCCGCTACTGCGGGAGGAGCAGGGCGACGGCGTGGGCGGCCATGGCGTCGCCGTGGCCGATGGACCCCAACCCTTCCGGGGTTTTGGCCTTGACGTTAACGCAGCCTATTTTCAGCCCCAGCGTCTTCGCCAGCCTCTCCCGCATCACGTTGAAATACGGGCCGAGCAAAGGCTCCTGCGCCACAATCACCGTATCGATCTGCGACACCTTCAAACCCTCCCCATGAACCATCTCCACCACTTTGGCAAGGAGTTGCTGGCTGTCGGCGGCGGCCCACTTGGGGTCGTTGTCGGGAAAGTGCTGCCCGATATCGCCGAGCGCGGCGGCGCCCAGGACCGCATCACAAACGGCGTGGGTGAGCACGTCGCTGTCCGAATGGCCCGCCAGACCTTTGTCGAAAGTAATCTCCACCCCGCCGAGGATCAGCTTCCGGCCTTTTTCCATCCGGTGGACGTCATATCCGATGCCAATGCGCATTATGCCCCTACCTCCTCTTTCTGCTGCGAAAGATAATACCGCGCCAGGTCAAGATCGCCGGGCCGGGTAATCTTAATGTTTTGCTCCGACCCCAGGACAACCGTAACCGTTTGCCCGAGCCGCTCGACCAGAACAGCTTCGTCGGAACCGTGAAAGCCGTCGGCGGCGGCGCGCTCGATGGCCTGCCGGAGAAGCTCCGTCCGAAAGACTTGCGGCGTTTGCGCCAGCACAATCTTTTCGCGGGGAATCGTGGCGGTGATGCGCGAAGCATGCTCGCCCCCGGCGGGCTCCACCTGCTTGACGGTGTCGGTGGCAGGCAGCCCCAGGATGGCGGCGCCGGTTTCCGCCGCCGCGCCGATGACCTTCTCGACTAAATCAGGGACGATGAAAGGGCGGACGGCATCATGCACCAGCACCAGCTCAGCGTCCGTTTCCACCTGCGCCAGCGCGTGGGCCACCGATTCCTGACGGGTTTCGCCGCCTTCGACCAGCACCACCCGTTCACGAAAGTCCTCTTGGGCCAGAGCGGATTCCACCGCAGGACGGTCACTCTCCCGAACCGCAACGATGAAACGGTCAAGAAGCGGGCAAGAAGCCAGCCGGCGGAGCGTCCAGATGAGGATGGGCACACCTTCCAATTCGAGCAGTTGCTTGGGCGGAGCAACCCCTTGCGCCGAGCGTCCGCCTGCCATACGGACACCCAACCCCGCCGCGGGAATAATACCGGCAACTTTCATGCATCGCCTCGACTGGAATTCAGAAGACGCAATTATACCTCCTGGAATTCCTTCGGGTACTCCACCACCCCGCTTTTTTCCTGGAGCGCGCCGGGCTGGAGTTCCAGGGCCAGAAAGACCTCGTCCGGCACGTCATAGGGCGACCGGACACCCCACCGGCTGGCGGGCTGAAATCCGAACCGTGGGTAGTAGTCTGCGTGGCCCAAAACAATAACGGAGAAGTGACCCAACTCCTTCGCCCGGTCCAATCCCTCGCGGACGAGGCGGCTACCGATACCCTTTTTCTGCCACTCCGGCATCACCGACATGGGCGCCAGGGCCAGCGTGGGAACCCTTTCCGTCTCCGTCACAATGGCAGCCACGGAAAACAGAATGTGCCCAACGAGCACCCCGCCAACTTCCACCACCAGAGACAACTCCGGCAGGAAATTCGGGGTGTGGCGCAGCTTCTCGATGAGCTGCCCCTCGCCGGGGCCGGCAAAGGCCAGGTCGTTGACCTCGGTGATGCGGAGATAGTCTTCTTCCTGCTCGGCTCGGATGGTAAGGTCCATAGCTCCCTCTTCTGCCACGGGCGACAATGCACGCGGGGCAAAGATCCGGGCATCCTGGTATGGCGGCTTTCCTGCCCGCGGCAAACTGTGGGCGGTTAGTTGTCGTTGCCGCGGCGGCGGACGTGGTTCGGATTGCCGCGACGCTGACCGCGCCCCGGCTGGCTGTTGCCCGTCAACGACGAACTCGAAGGACGGTCGCTCTCTTTGTCACGGATATTGTCGCGCTCGCGCTCGCGGCCCGGGGCAGCTTCCCCGTTAGGAGTTTCACCGAAGCGGCCAAAAATCATCTTGCCGGCGGTGGTTTGGAGGACGCTGGTGACGATGATATCTATAGTGCGGCCGATGTTGCGCCGGGCGTTATCGACCACGACCATGGTGCCGTCGTCGAGGTAAGCCACGCCCTGCCCCGGCTCCTTGCCTTCCTTGAGCAGGAACACCCGCATGCACTCGCCGGGCAAAACCACCGGCTTAAGCGCATTGGCCAGCTCGTTGATGTTGAGGACGTCAACGCCCTGCAACTGCGCCACCTTGTTCAGGTTGAAGTCGTTGGTGACGATCTTGGCGTCGTAGCGCTTGCCCATTTCAATCAGCTTCAAGTCAACCTCGCGAATCTGCGGGTAGTCCTCCTCCACGATCTGGGTGGTGACGTTGGGCATCTTCTGGATGCGCTGCAAGATGTCGAGGCCGCGGCGGCCGCGGTTGCGCTTGAGCGAGTCGGAGCTGTCGGCCACCAATTGCAGCTCGTGCAGCATGAACTGCGGCAGCAGGATGGTGCCGTCCAGAAACCCGGCTTCGAAAATATCGACGATGCGGCCATCGATGATGACACTGGTGTCAAGGACCTTCAGGTTGTTCTTCCCCACGCGCTCAGACCCGAACAGCCCGCTGGCCTGCAAGTTCAGCAGGTCGCCCTTCATGGCGCCGATGCTCATGCCGAGGTAGGCCATAATCAGGAGCAGAGCGACCTCAATGAAGGATTGCGACCGCGGCTCAATCGGCGTCCCTTTCAAGACGAGTGAAATCAGGTAGGCACAGAGTATGCCGACCAGCGCTCCGATGACCCCGCCCAGCAGCCGCTTGAGGCTGGTGCGGCGCAGGCGCATCTCCAGCAGCACACCCAGCACACCGAGGAAGCCGCCGAAGAACCCCGCTGTTTGCGCGGGCAGATGGAAGGGCCGCAGGTAGTAGGTGGCGGCTACCGCCAGCGCAATAAAAATGGTCCGGCTCAGTACCAGGTCGATCCAGCCCCAGCCATCCCCGGAAAACAGCTTGCCGGAGCGGCGCGGCGCGGACGGTGGACCGCCCGGTTGGTTTGAACTTTCCTTTGAGTTTTGAATATGCCTCCCCCTGCGTACCTGCTCCCCACAACACCAATAAATTATATCGAGAAGTATAACCTGTGCCCTAAGACACAGCAAGACGCGCAGCAAGGCGAGGCGGAGGAAGAAACTTTAATCGAGGTAAACGCGGCGGACGCGCTTGCCGATGCCGGTAAGGACTTCGGAAGCGACCGAACCGAGGTTGCGGGCGATCTCGCTGGGGGAGATAGTGGTTTTGCCGTTCGAGCCCATCAGGACAACCTCGTCGCCCGCCTCGGCGCCACTGATGCCGGTGACGTCCACCGCGGTCAGGTCCATACCGATAGTGCCGACCATGGGCGCGAACTCGCCCCGGACCAGCACCTGACACTTGCCGGAAAGACCCCGCCGCCAGCCGTCGGCGTAACCGACGGGAAGGATGGCAATCCGGGAGCTGCGCTCCGCCACAAACCGTCCGCCGTAACCCACCGCCGCGCCGGGTTCGTAACTCTTCACCTGGAAGATGCGGGCCTTGAGTGTCATCACCGGCTTGACCGGGACCTTAGCGTACAACTCTTCGGTGCGGTCCTGCCCCTCGGGAAACTGGAAGAACGAAAGAAAGCCGTAGAGCACCGAGCCGGGGCGGACCATTGTTCCCCAGGTTTCCGGGCGGGCCAGGGTGGCGCCGGTGTTGGCCAGGTGGACCAGCGGCGGCGTGAAACCCGCCTGGGCGAACTGTTTGCGGACCTTCTCGAAACAGGCAAGCTGCTCGCCGGCGCGGGGCGAGGTGAAGTTCTCGGAAGAGGAGAAATGGGTAAAGAGCCCTTCGAGTTCGAGCGACTCCGCCTGGGCGAGCGCCTCGAGCAGGTGCGGCACATCCTCCGGCGGGACCCCGAGGCGGCCCATGCCGGTATCAATCTTGACGTGGCAACGGAGCTTGCGTCCGGCCTGGCGGGCGGCCCGGTCGAGTGGCTCCACCTGCGCAATATCGGTTATGCCGGGTGTGATGTCGTGCTCGACCAGTTCAGCCTCCTCGCCGGGAAAGAGGCCGGTAAGGACAACGATGGGGGCACGCACACCGCCTTCGCGCAACTCCACCGCTTCCTCGACGCAGCAAACACCGAGGGCGTCCACGCCGCCCTGCTCCAACGCCCGCGCCACCGGTACGGCGCCGTGTCCGTAGGCGTCGGCCTTGACCACCGCCAGCACCTTCTTATCAGCGCCTTGGTCCGCGTTAACGTGGCGGCGGACGATGCTCAGATTTTCTTTCAGCTGGGGGAGGGAAATTTCCGCCCAGCAGGGGCGGTGTGCCATCGGCTAATCATCCTTTCTGTTTTTTACTTTGAAGCCGCCAACAGGGAAAATGTTTCCTCGGCCGGAAACATCGCCTTCTTCGTTTGTAACCCGAATGCGGCAGAGGCGCAAGGCAGTTCCTGTAGGGCGGGAGAAATGCTCCCGCCGCGGGAGGGGCAAGCCTGCCTGCCAACAGAGTGTTCGGGGTTTTCAAACAATACAATTCACAACAGTTGTCATTCCGAGCCTGCAAGGCGAGGAATCTGCTTGCAGAAAAACCGGCGATGACGCGATGGCACGCTTTCATCGCCGCTACTTTCTCCGGGCGGGCGGACGATAACCCAAACGAACGGCAAGGCACAAGGCCTTGCCCTACCCAAACAGATGCAGCAGAGG
>CBDUYQ010000051.1:0-6968 GCA_965371475.1 uncultured bacterium | reverse complement strand
TCGAGCAGCGCCACGGCCAGCGCGCCGTTAAAGGCGTCACCGGCGGCGGTAGTATCTACCGCTTTCACCCGGAAACCCGGCACGTGGACGACCTCGCGCCCGTACTCGGCCACCAGAGCCCCCTGCCCGCCCAACTTGAGTATTACAATGCGCGGCCCCAGCTTGAGCAACCGGCGACAGAGCTGAGCGCCCGAGCGGCAGTCCAGCCGCTTCGGCTTCCTTCTCGTCAAAAAACAGGCTTCGGTCTCGTTGGGAGTAAGGATAGAAACCCGGCGCAGCAGGCTCAACGGCAGTTTACGCGCCGGAGCAGGGTCAAGGATGAACGGGACACCGTACTCGTGCGCCATTTCAGCAAGTTTGGCTATCGGCGCCTGCGGGACTTCCAGTTGCGCCAGAATCAATCCGGCGGAACGCAGCAGCGAACGGTTGCGCGTCAGGTCTGCTACGCCGAGCGTAGCGTTGGCACCCGGCGCCACTACAATTTGGTTCGCCCCGCGCTGGCCGATGATAACAAACGCTGTACCGGTGTGAACCTTGCGCGCCGTCTGCACCCCGCGGACGTTTACGCCCGCCCCTCGAAGACTCTGCCTAAGTTGCTTGCCGAACGCATCGTCACCCACGCGGGCAACCATCGAGGCCGACACGCCCAACCTCGCCGCCGCCACCGCCTGGTTGCCGCCCTTGCCGCCGAAAAAAATGTCAAACTTCGCCCGGCTGACCGTCTCGCCTTCCACCGGCAGGCGCGGCGCGCGGACGGCAAAATCGACGTTCACGCTGCCAACCACGACGATTTTCTTTCGTGTCATGTGGATTAACGACCAGGTATCAAACCCGAATTACCGGCTCGGATTCAGAAGTCCGGAAGGCGTGCGCCATGTGGGAAGTGTTGAACGCCGCTCCGATGTTTCCTTTTGTGTCAACCAGAATCAATCCGCCCCGGCCTCCGGTGCGTTCGAGCAGGTGCGCGGCGGCCTGCTCGGCGGCGGCCTGCGCATCTGCTCCCGCGGTCAGCGCGTCGCAGGCGAACTTGGCCAGCACCACCTTCATGATGTTCTCCCCGTTGCCGGTGCAGGAAACCGCTCCGGAGAGGTTGTCGGCGTAGCAACCGCAACCTACCAGCGGCGAGTCCCCCACCCGGCCGGGAAACTTGCCCGGGGTTCCGCCGGTAGAAGTCCCCGCCACCAGGTTTCCTTCCCGGTCGAGCGCCACCGCGCCCACCGTGCCCATGCCTTTCTCCGCGCCGGAGGTTTCTCCGGTGGAACGGTCACGAATCCACCGCTCCGACTCGCGCGCCACGATTAAATCCGTGGGGTCGCACAATGAGAACCGCTGCTCGACAGCGAACTGTTCTGCGCCCGGCCCGGTCAGCATCATGTGCGGGCTGCGCTCGCAGACGCGGCGCGCCACGGAAATCGGATTGCGGATGCGTTCGACTGCCGCCACCGCTCCGGCTTTGAGCGTGGCTCCCTCCATCAGGATAGCGTCGAGTTGGACGCGCCCGTCGCGGTTCAGGTGTGAGCCCAGCCCGGCGTCGAAAATCGGTTCATCTTCGAGTTCAATCACTGCCTGCTCGACCGCATCGGCGGCCGGACCGCCTTCCAGCAAAACGCGCCAACCGCGCTCCAGGGCGCGCTCGACCCCGGCGCGGCAGACACCGTTCTGCGAGTCAGGAATTTCCCATGCGCCGCCATGCACGGCCAAAGCAATTGGTTTCACAGAAGGGATCCTTTCACCCGCCCGAGGATTCCGGTTCGGGGAGCGGGGCAAGCTTTTTGCTTTCCTGCTTGGTGTAAATTATACGGTGGATGACCGTCCAGGTGGAAAGCACGGCCACCACCCACAGCACCGGGGCCATGCGGTTAAATACCGCGCCGAGTATCAGCAGCACGACGCGCTCGGGCCGCTCCATGAACCCGACCTTGCAGGAAGGGATCAGCGACTCGGCGCGGGCGCGGGAATAACTGACCAGTTGCGAGGAGCCGAGCGCAATGGCGGTTAGCACGACGTAGGAAATACGATCAATACGAGCGTAGTACACCACCAGACCGATGTAGAGCACCAGGTCGGAGTAGCGGTCGATCATCGAGTCGAAAAAAGCGCCGAAGCGGGTCACCCGGTTGAGCCGGCGCGCTACCCGGCCGTCGGTCATGTCAAAGATGCCGGCCAGGAAAATCGTCAAGGCGGCCCACTTGAACTCCCCGAAGGCGAACAAGGCGGCGGCCACGATGTTGACCACCAGGCCGAAGAAGGTGAGCAGGTCGGGGTGGACGCCGGTGGCGGCCAGGCCCGAAACAATCCTGTCCAGCAGCCAGTACCCGCCCTTCCCGATCAGAAGGGTGCCGGTGAGGCGCCGCTTTTTACCGTTTTCGGTCATGGTTCCATCATGCGCCGGTTTTGCTATTCATCATAGATGGTCTTGAGGCGAAGTATCTCAAATTCGCGCGCCCCGGCAGGTGTGCGGACGTTCACTACATCGCCCTCTTTCTTCCCGATAAAGGCCCGGCCAATGGGTGAGGTGGTGGAAATCAACCCCTGGCCGGCGTCGGACTCTTCCGCCGTGACCAGCCGGTACTGCGTTTCTTCGTCCTTGTCGAGGTCCAGCACGGTGACTTCGCTGCCGTACCCTACTTTGCCCCGGGGAATCTTGGCCAGGTTCACCAGCGAGAGCGCCGAGAGCCTCTTACGCAGCCCCTGTAACTGCATGGCGACATAGAGCTGACGCTCCTTGGCATATTTGTACTCGGCGTTTTCTTTCAGGTCGCCGTGCTCGCGCGCCTTGCCGATCTCTTTGGGCAGCTCGACGTTCATTTCACGGTCCAGTTGGGCGATCTTTTCCTGCAACTTTCGCTTAATCATCTCCCCGACATCATCACGGGCGGAACCGGGCTGTGCGTTTTCGGCCATAGAAAAACCTTTGGATTCGACTCCCACGCTTGAACAGCGCGATTATAGCCAACCTGCGGCAAACAAGGCAACCAAACACCGCCCCCTCACAGGGGCCTGGTAGTGGGTTGACCTTTGAACCGCGCTTCCACTACAATAGAGCTTCTTCTTGTGGGGATACTTTACCGATGTCTTTTCGTGTGGGAGAGAAAGTCGTTTACCCCAATCAAGGGGTAGGGGTTGTTGAGCAGATTGGCCTCAGCCCCATGAATGGCCGGGCGGAGAAGTATTACCTCATCCGCATCCTGGCCAGCGGCCTCAAAGTTACCATTCCCGTTCCCAACGCCGATTCCGT
The DNA here is from genome assembly GCA_965371475.1 of uncultured bacterium. GTDB lineage: Bacteria > Acidobacteriota > Terriglobia > Acidiferrales > 2-02-FULL-67-57 > CBDUYQ01. The sequence goes on along the minus strand of CBDUYQ010000051.1, from coordinate 3,730 downwards.
CGGCCTGCGCCGCACCATCAAAACCACCGATGTTTCCATTGTCCTGCGCCGCCTCGAAAACGGTAAGATGAAAATTCCCCGCGACTGGAAAACCCGCTTCAAGCTGAACTGCGAAAAGATGCGGACCGGCTCCCTGCACGACGTGGCCGACGTCATCAAAAGCCTGCTCCGGATGAACCAGACCAAACCGCTGAGCTTCCGCGAGAAAAAGATGCTCGATCGCGCCCGCCACCTGCTGGTCTCCGAACTGGCCATCGCCAAAAAATCCACCGAAGACACCATGGAAAGCGCCGTCCGGAAAGCCCTCTCCAAGAACAGTCTCAGCCTGCCGGAAGTGAACTAGGCTTCTTCCCGTTACCCTTTTTTCTTTGTTTTCTTTCCCCACCCGCCCCCGCCGGGAGTTTGAAGGGAAATCACATCTCCCGCTCGGACCGTTACCGTGCACTTGGAAGGCAGCCACCGTCTCTTTCCGTCGCGGATAAGGTAGTTCACACCCGGTTTTCCCTCTTCGCCCCCTGCAAGACCATAGGGCCCGCGGGCGCGGCGGTCGGAAAGTATGGCCACCTGCGCGGCGGTCAGCACCTCAATCTCGCGGACGATGCCATCCCCGCCGCGGTGCTTCCCCGCTCCGCCCGAGTTCCGCCGCAACCCATACCGCCGCACCCGGAGCGGATAGGCCGACTCCAACACCTCCACCGGCGTGTTCAGCGAGTTGGTCATGTGCGTGTGGATGCCGTCCAGCCCGGGATGGTAAGGCCGCGCGCCCATCCCTCCGGCGACGGTTTCGTAGTAGGCAAAGGGCTGCCCCTCCGGCGTCAGGCCGCCGACGGTAAAGTTGTTCATCGTCCCCTGGCTGGCGGCCGGTATCTCCCTGGGCAGGGCCTTTGCCAGCGCGCGCAGCACCACATCGACGATCCGCTGCGAAGTTTCCACGTTCCCCGCCGCCACCGCCGCCGGAGGCCGGGCATCCACCACCGACCCTGCCGGAGTAAGTACCGTGATGGGCCGGAGCAACCCGGCTGTGGCGGGCGTCTCATTCGGCGCCAGGCAGCGGAAACAGTAGAAGACCGCCGAAATGGTGATGGCGCGGACGGCGTTCACACTCCCTTCGCACTGCGGGGCCGACCCGGTAAAGTCCACCGTGACCTTTCCGCCCCGAACTTCCACGCGCACCCGAATCGGTATAGGTTCCTTGGTGAAGCCGTCGTCATCGAGAAAATCTTCCGCCCGGTAAACCCCGTCGGGAATCCGGGCGAGTGTGGCGCGCATCATGCGGGCGGAATAATCAAGCAAATGTCCGGTGTAACTCCGGACCTCTCCCCGCCCGTACCGCTCAACCATCTCGCCCAGCCGCCGCGCCCCCAAACGGCAGGCCGCCACCTGCGCGGTCAGGTCGCCTTCGCGCTCGCGGGGGGTGCGCACGTTCGCCAGAATCAGCGCCATGATGTCCTCTTTCAATTCGCCGCGGGCGGCAATCTTCACCGGAGGAATTCGCACGCCTTCCTGATAGATGTCGCGGCTCAACCCCATCGAACCCGGCTGCGCGCCGCCGACATCGGCATGGTGAGCGCGGCTGGCAACGTAGAACAACGGCTCGCGCCCCGCGCCGATAAAAACCGGCAGGACCAGGGTAATGTCGGGCAGGTGGGTGCCGCCGGCAAAGGGGTCGTTGACCATGGCGATGTCGCCTTCTTCCAGCTCCAGCGCCTCAATCACCGCCGCCACCGACATCGGCATCGAGCCGAGGTGGACCGGCATGTGGTCGCCCATGGCGACCACCTTGCCTCCGGCATCGAATACCGCGCAGGAGTAGTCGCGCCGCTCCTTGATGTTGGGGCTGAAGGCCGTGCGCCGCAGCACCGCGCCCATCTCCTCCGCTGTGGCGTGAAAGAGGTTTTTGAAAATTTCCAGGCGAACCGGATCGATCTTTGTCATACCTTCACTTCTCCTTCTCCTGTTCCAAAAGGAGGTTTCCGTAGGCATCCACCCGCGCCGCCCAGCCCGGCGGTACGGCGGTGGTGGCGCTGTACTCGGCCACAATGGCCGGGCCGCGGAAGCGGTTCCCCGCCCGCAACTTCTCTCGCACATAGAAATCTGTTTTGTGCGAACGCCCGCCGAACCACACCGGCGCAGTCTTGACCCGGGCGGTGGAGGGATTTGGGCCGGAAACCCTATGGCGCGGAAGCGCGGGCTTCTCAGTTACTCCGAGGGCGCGCACCCGGACGCCGACAACCTCCGCCGGACGATTCTCGTCGGCGTAGCTGTAGCGCTGCTCGTGGGCGCGGTGGAAAGCTTTCAAGAAACCGGCACTGTAGGGCACGGTCAATTCATACCCCTGCCCTTGGTAACGGACGTCTATCTGCCGTTGCAGTCGCTGCTCCTGCACCGCAAATCCCTCCTGCCGCATTTCTGCCCGGGCTTTCTGCTCCAGGCGGCGGAACTCGACCTCCAATTTGCGGGCCCGGCCCGGCGCTTCCGCGGGCAGCAGCAGCGTGCGCGAGTAGTCCCGCAAAACATCCGAACGCAGAATCCCCAGTGCGGAAAGCGCACCGGGGAACTTCGGCACCAGCACACGGGAAACCTGTAGCGACTCGGCCAGTTCGCAGGCGTGCAGCGCTCCCGCCCCGCCGAAAGCCACCAACGCAAAGTCGCGCGGGTCATGTCCCCGCTCCACCGAGATAACCCGGATGGCGCGTTCCATGGTGGCGTTGGCCACGGCAACAATCCCGGCGGCAAATTTTTCCATGCTGGGGAAACCTGCGCTGGAAGCCGCTTTCTTCATGCGTTGCCGGGTGCGGCCTTCTTCCAGCTTCCACTGCCCTCCGAGAAAATGCGCCGGGTCGAGGCGGCCAAGGATCAGGTGGGCGTCCGTTACCGTCGGCTCGGTCCCTTGGCCGTAACAGATGGGTCCCGGGTCAGCCCCGGCCGACTGCGGCCCCACCCGCAGGGCACCGCCCTGGTCGAGCCAGGCAAGCGAGCCGCCGCCCGCTCCTACGGTATGGATATCGAGCATGGGAACCGCCACCGGCAACCCCGCCACCGAGCCTTCCTTGCTGGCAGCCAGAGAATCGGCGCAAACATTCCCAATTAATGACACGTCGGTCGAAGTCCCGCCCATGTCGAAGGTGATAATCTTTTCCAGCCCGGCCCGTTGCGCCACATAGCGCGCGCCCACTACGCCTCCGGCCGGCCCGGAGAGGACCGTCCGTACCGGCTGCACGGCGGCCAGCCGGGCGGAAACCGTTCCGCCGTTCGACTGCATGACGCTGACCCGCCGGGATTGTTTCCCCTGCCCGCCTTTGCCGGACAATCCGCGTACCACTTTTGTGATTTCGCTCAGGTAGCGGCCCATCACCGGCATGAGATAGGCGTTGACGGCGACCGTGGCCGTGCGCTCGTACTCGCGGAACTCCGGCAGGACTTCATGCGAGACGCTCACCGGCCAACCCTCCCGGCGCAGAGCGCGTGCCACCTGCCGTTCGTGCGTAGGATTAACGTAGGAAAACAGAAACGACAGGGCCACTGTGTCAGGTTGCATTCGCTGAAGCCGGGCGAGCAATTTTTTAAGCACCGCCGGTTTCAGCGGTGTGAGGATTTCGCCGCGCGGGCCGGCTCGTTCCGCCACACCCAGCCGCCGTTCCGGCGGGATAAGGGGCGCGGGGCGCTCGTAGGAAAAATCATAGAGTTGCTCGCGGGCCTGCCGTCCGATGGCCAGCACATCTTCAAATCC
>CBDUYQ010000050.1:0-6972 GCA_965371475.1 uncultured bacterium | reverse complement strand
GAAACCTTCTGGAAGGGCAAAGAGGCCGACGCGCCCACCCGTGAATTCGCCGAGCAACTCTTCCGAGGCGCGCTCGCCCGGCGCGATGAGATCGACGCCCACATTGAAAAGCATGCCCAACACTGGAAGATTGACCGCATGGCTGCCATCGATCGCAACATCCTCCGGCTGGGTATCTATGAACTGCTGGCGTACCCGGAAACGCCCCGCGCCGTGGTAATCGACGAAGCTCTCGAGGTTGCCAAGCGCTTCTCCGCCGCCGAGTCTTCCGAATTTATCAACGGCATCCTCGACGCCGTCCGCAAGTCCCTCGAGTCAACTGCACCCGAACAGGTTTGAGAGCTATTTGTCCGCCTGGATGTGGCTGACCATGCCGAGCGGTTCGCCTTTGCTGACCGGCGGTGTTGCGACAATGTAATTGACCATGCCGCCAAAGGGCGCGCGGATTTCCGCCAGCGAGTTTCCGAAGAAGTCAGTGAGAGTTCCGAGCAGCGTCCCTTTGGCTACGGTGTGGCCCATCTTGACCGCCGGATAAAACAGGCCGGTCTCGGGCGCCCGCAGCACTTCGTAGTTGTCCAGCCAGACTACGTGGTCGGCGCGCTCTGGTTCCCCGGGGACCATCTGGAAGTGTTTGAGCAGGTTCCAGGCGCCGCGTTCGGCCAACCCCACCCATTCTTCCGAGGTCTGCCCCAGGGCTCCGGATTCGGTGGTAATGCCGGGCTTGCCTCGAGTGAGCGCAGTGTTGGCCGTGTAAACGGAAGCGTTGGGGTCGGTGGGGCGGTCGGAGTCGATAACAATATGGTCGAGCCCGAAAGCGATTGCCATCTGCTTTGACGCTTGGTTGAGTTCATCGTTATCGGTAGTCATCCAGTAGGTGTAGGGACGCAGGGCCTCGTTGCCGTCGCCGCAGTGCATGTCGGCCACGTAGTCGGCCTGCTCGATGACCTCGGTGGTAATGGTGTAAGCGATACGTTCGCTCACCGTGCCGTCCGCCTTGCCGGGATAGGCGCGGTTGAGGTTCTTGCCGTCCACCGGGCTGTAGTAGATTGTCCGCCCGAGGAAAGACGGCATATTGGCCACGTGGACGAGGATGAGCGTGCCGGAGAGCCGCTGCGGGTCGATCTTTTGCTTGACGCGCTGCAGCGCGATGATGGGGGCGTACTCATAGCCGTGCGTGCCGGCAATCAGCGCCAGCACAGGCCCGCCGGAAGACCCGTGGGCGACGGTTACGGGTATTCGCGTCCCGCTGTCTTGGCCCGCGGGGATTTCCAGAAAACCGGAGACCATCTCGCCGGGTTGGGCGGTCAGGGTTCCCACCGTGAAGCTTTCCCTTTGCGCGCTGGCGGGCAACGCCAGGCAGAGCAGCAGGGTTGGCAGTAAAATCAAACTGTTTCGATTTGACACGATCAACCTCCTCATTGCTTAAGAAATGGTAAAAGAATTCAATCTTTCCACGCTCGCGCGAAAGCGATTCGTTTGGCCACCGACGGGTGGGAATGGAACAGGAACTCCAGCACCGGGTGCGGCTGTTGCTGGGCCAGGTTCTGCACGGCGAGTTTTTCCATGGCGGAGATAAAGGCCTCACGGAGATTGGTGGTGTTGAGTGCGAAGGTATCGGCGGCGCGCTCGCGCCAGCGCGAAAACGCGTTCGACCACGGCAGCACTGCCAGCGACGCTGCGGTGGTGACCAGCAACAGCAGCGGCAGGTTGGCAAAGTCCGCCGGGCCTTCAAATCCCAGCCGCCAGGTCCATGTCCCCAGCGCCAAGTGGATCAGAAAAAACCCGGCCAGCGTGAGTCCGCTCTGCAGCAGAATGCCGTGGCGGATATCCCCGGCCACGTGGTGGCCGAGTTCGTGCGCGAGTATGACTTCAATCTCATCCGGCGAGTGGTTTTCAATTAAGGTGTCAGCCAGAATAATGCGCCGTGTCGAACCCCAGCCGGTCAAGGCGGCGTTGGCCTTCTTCGATTTCTCGCTCAGCTTCCACAGCCAGACGCTCTCCACTCGCGCCCCCACCCGTTCGGAAAGTTTCAGCAGCCGGTTTTTCAACTCTTCATTTTCCAGAGGTTCAAACTTGAAGAAGAGCGGCATCAGCAGCACCGGCGCCAGCCGGGCCAGCAAAACAAAGAAGGCGATGAAGACCGCCGCGCAGATCAGCCACCAGACGCCGGGGAAGTGGCGCAGGGTGAAATAGACCACCTCCACTCCGAGCAGCCCCAGCCCAAAGCTGAGGGCGAAGCCTTTGCCCCAGTCTTTGAACCATTGGGCAGCAGTTTGGTTGGAGAGGCCGAAGCGGTGCTCCAGCACAAAACCGCTGAAGACATCCAGCGGGAAAGTGAGCGCCTGCAACAGCGCAGTCAGCCCAAAAAAATAGAGCGCCAGGGCGGCCACCGGGTTGGAGGCGAAGCTGTAAGCGCCGTCGCGCAACGCCGCGCTCCACCCGCCGAAAAGAAGGAAGAGAAGCACAGCGAGATTGATGGCAAAGTCCGCCAGCCGCACCCAGCGCTTCCGGCGTTGGTAGTGCGTGGCGGTGGCTTCATCGTGAGCAGTTTTTGTGTCGGGCATGGCTGCTTAGGCAGAAAAGAATTCGGCGAGGCGTTTGAGGCCCTCTTCGATGCGTTCCATCGAGGTGGCATAAGAAAGACGGAGGTGATCGTTGGTCCCGAAGGCGATGCCGGGCACGGTGACGACGCGCGCTTCCGCCAGCAGCCGCTTAGCCACTTCCGTCGTGTCGGTGACGTTGTGGGCGTCCATCCACGGCCGCACGTTGGGGTAGGCGTAGAAGCTGCCCTGTGGTTCGACACAACTGATATTGGGGATGACGTTCAGTCCTTCGACCACCCGTTGGCGGCGGCGAGTGTATTCGGCCAGCATCTCTTTGACGGGTTCCATCGGGCCGCGCAGGGCTTCGAGGGCGGCCTTCTGCGCAATCGAAGTCGGGTTGGAAGTGGAGTGGCTGGCCAGCCGGTTCATTGCCTTGATGATGGGTTCCGGGGCGAAAGTAAAGCCCACGCGCCAGCCGGTCATGGCAAATGTCTTCGAGAGCGAGCCGCAGATGACGACGTGCGCTTTGGTGTCTGGCTGCGAGGAAATCGAAAAGGGTTCGCCGGTGTAAACGAAGTGGGAGTAGCACTCGTCGGCCAGCAGCCACGCCCCGCGGCGGCGGCAGAGTTCCAGAATGCGGACGAACTCTTCCTTTTCCACCACAGCGCCGGAAGGGTTGCTGGGCGAGTTGACGATGACCACTTTGGTACCCTCCACCCAGGCGCGTTCCAGGTCGGCGGCGGTCAGCGCGAACCCTTTGGCCTCGTCGGTGGGGACGGCAACGGGTTCGCCGCCCAGGTAGCGGACAACTTCCGGGAACGTCACCCAGTAGGGCGCGGGGATGAGCACCGGCTGGCCGGGGTCGAGCAGCGCGCTCAACACCCCGAAGATGCCGTATTTGCCGCCGACGGTAATGATGCATTCGCTCGGCGCGTAGGAGCTGCCCAGCTCTCTCGCATGCCACTCGCACGCAGCCTGCCGAAGCTCCGGTGTGCCGGAGGCGGGGGTGTACTTGGTGAAATTTTCCGCCAAAGCGCGCACGGCAGCCTGCTTGATGTGGTCCGGGGTGGGGAAGTCGGGCTCGCCGGGGCCGAAGTCCACCAGGTCAACGCCCTCGGCGCGCAGCCGGGCGGCCTCCTGCACTACAGCCAGAGTAGGAGAGACTCCGATGCGCTGCACACGCTCGGAGAGTTCAATGTTGGTGTGGGTGTCGGTGTTGGCGGCGGTTGTTTTGTCAGCCATAATTGCCAGCAATAGAAGAAAGCAAGGCTAGCACAGACCGGCAGGGGAGCAAAGAAGGGTCAGCGGGCCTTGGTGCGGATGCGTTCTTCCACCAGGGAAGGAACCAGTGTACTGATGTTGCCGCCCAGGCGGGCGACTTCGCGCACCAGGCGCGAACTCAGGTAGCTGTAGGCGGTGCCGGGGAGCATGAAGACGGTTTCGAGGCCGGGCGAGAGTTCGCGGTTCATCAAGGCCATCTGGAGTTCGTACTCGTAGTCGCTCACCGCCCGGATGCCGCGCAGAATTACGCTGGCCTCCTGCCTGCGGGCGTAATCGATGAGCAGGCCGCCGAAGGTATCGACGCTGACATGGGGAATATTGGCGGTGACCGCTTCCAGCATCTCGACCCGCTCCGGGACGGTAAACAGCGTGTCGTTCTTCTCCGGGTTTTGCAGCACGGCGACGATGACCCGGTCGAACAGGGTCTGGGCGCGCTCGATCAGGTCTAGGTGCCCGTTGGTCACGGGGTCGAACGAGCCCGGGTAGATTGCGATATTCTTAGCCATCGGCGCGTATTGTATCGCGAGAAGGCGGGAAGCGGAAGCAACCAGCCGGAAAGTATTTTTCTCCGGTTAGCCAATCGCGCCCAGCAGACGGCCCAACTGGACCAGTTGGCCGAGGTGGTAGGAGGTGTGGTCGGCCACCAGCAGAATCTCGCGGAAAAGGGTCTGCCCGCTGCCGTGGGGCAGGGGTGCGAAGAGGCCGGTTTTGTCATTCAGCACCAATTTCTTCAGCTCTTCCCGGTCGCGCTGGAAGTCGGCGACGCTTTTGGTCCAGGCGGCATCGTCCGGCGGCGCGGAGGTCGGGGGCCAGTAGTCGTCGGGGAAGGATTTTTCCTGGTAGTCCGGGTTGCGGCAGAAGTCGAGGATATCCCACTGCGCCAGCCGCATGTGTTCGAGCAGCTCCCAAGCGGTGTGCGGGGCGTTGTTGAGCTTCTGGCCGCGGAAGTCGGCGCGCCAACGCGCCACCACCGTGTCGAAGTCCACATGGGCGTCGTGCCAGTCGAGCAGCTTGAGCAGGTGCTCACGCACAGCCTTGTCTTGATCGGGTGTCATTGAGTTTTCATATTACCCTGCGCCCTGGTAGCGGAGGACGAGCAGGGTAATGTCGTCGGCCTGTTGCGCGCCGCGGGCAAAGTCGTTGACGGCGCCGAGCACAGCGTTTTGTAAATCTTCCACAGAAGCGGCGGCATTCTTCTGCACGACTTCGATCAGGCGGTCCATTTCGAACTCTTCGCCTTGCCGGTTGACGGCTTCCGTCACGCCGTCGGTAAAGAGGACCAGCGTATCGCCGGGTTCGAGCGCGGCGGTGCAGGTTTCGAACTCCGTGGAGGAAAGCAGGCCCAGCGGAACGCAGCCCGAGGGGAAAGGTTCGCTGACCTTTCCGCCGCGTACCAGCAGGGGAGAGTGGTGGCCGGCGTTGATGTAATTTAATTGACCGGAAAAGTCCAGCACGCCGAAGAAAAGTGTAGCGTAGCGGCTGGTCTCCGACCGGGTCCAGACAAACTGGTTGATGTGGTTGACGAGTTGCGTCGGGGTTTTGCCCAGCGCCATACCGGCAAAGCAGCCCTGCAGCATCGAGGTCAGCAGGGCGGCGGGCAGCCCTTTGCCGGAGACATCCGCAAGAATAAAACCGGTCTGCCCCGGCGCGAGTTCCATCAGGTCGAAGTAGTCGCCGCCGACGGCGTAACAGGGTTCGTTGGTAGCCGTAATCTGGCAGTGCGAGAAGTCTCGGAAGCCCTTGGGCAGCAGCGCCTGTTGGATGTCGCGTGCGATGGAAAGTTCCTGCTCCAATTTGCGGCGCTCACGTTCGCGCTCCAGCAGCCGGGCGTTTTCCATCACACTGGTAGCTTCCACGGCGAGCGCGTCGAGAATCTGGCGCTCGAGGCTGGAGAAGGCCGCCGGGCGGCGGCTGTCGAGGTAGAGCACGCCGAGCAGTTCTCCGGTTTGCGCCGCGGTGGTGACCGCATGCAGTGCAGGGTGGGAATAAAGCGGGATGGCCGCCAGCGAGCGGAGTTGCTGGGCGACAACACTCTTGGCTTCCCGGAGCGTGTTTTCGGCGAGGTCCATATCCAGTTCAACGATGCCGCGTTTCTGTTCAACGGCTTTGGTGATAACGGTCTGGCTGGGCGAGACGGTTTGCGGCGCGAGGGCTTCCCCCCCTTTCTGGCGTGCGACAAACGGGGTGAGTTCTTTCTGCGGGTGTGCCATCAGGAGGAGTCCGCGGTCGGCGTCGGTAATAATGATAGAGCGGTCCACCATGGCCGCCAAAATGTCTTCTATTGGCATCTGAGATTGCAGCAGGGCTGTGGCTTCGAGCAGCAGACTGATGTGGCGCAGGTTGCGGTCACCCGCCTCCGTTGCGGCGGTTTTTTCCAGACGGGAGAGCAAGTCGGGCAGGACTTCGTGGGCGGGCCCGGCGCGGAAGATGAGCTTGAATGATTCCACCTGACCGAAGGTGATGACATCGCCGCTGTGGAGATTGCCGGACCCTTCGACCAGTTGGTCATTGATCAAAATGCCGTTGCGCTGCCCAATGTCTTCCGCGAAGAATCGGCCATGCTCGTAGCCGATGGCCAGGCAGCGGCGGGAGATGCGGCGGTCGTCGAGTTTCAGGTTGTTGGCAGCGTCGGCGCCGCGCCCTACCCGGAAGGGGACGGTGGTGATCTCCACCGGTGGCGAAGTGGATTCGGCATCCACAATCTCCAGGGTCGCTTTGGGGATGGAAAGTTCTGTTGTCATGGCGCTTGGAAATTCTATCGAGGTGGGGGATTCTATCACGAGCCACTGCACTCTGGCTCCCTGGAAAGCCTGCTCAGAGGGCACAAACGTATGAATATAGGACTGTTTTGGTCTTAGTCTATCAGGCTGTAGAAAAAGGTGTTTATGGGGTTGACAGAGGGAGAAGTAGGACGTAGTCTGAAATCAGACTAAAAAGGTCGGATATATGCTAAAGCTTTCCAAAAAGGCTGACTACGGGTTGATGGCAGTCAACCACCTTGCCCAACACTATGGCGAGGGGAGTTTTAGTTCGCGGGATATCGCCCGGTTCTACAACATCCCGCCGGGGTTGCTGGCTAAGGTTATGCAGCGACTGGCGCAGATGGGTCTGGTGGTTTCGCAGCAAGGCGTCAACGGCGGATACACGC
>CBDUYQ010000049.1:0-7133 GCA_965371475.1 uncultured bacterium | reverse complement strand
CAGCGTTCGCTGCTCAAGATTACCCGGATTGTGCGCGAGGAGATGGACCGCATCGGCGCGCAGGAGTTCTTTCTGCCCGCGCTGCACCCGGCTGAACTTTGGCAGAAGACGGGACGGTGGGACTCGATGGCCGACATTCTGTTTCGGTTCAAGGACCATGGCGGGCGTGACGTCCTGCTCGGCCCCACGCACGAAGAGGTGATGGCGCAGATTGCCGCCGGCGAGCTTCGCAGTTACCGGCAGTTGCCGCAGATGTGGTACCAGATTCAGACCAAGTTCCGCGACGAGGCCCGGCCCAAGAGCGGCCTGATGCGGCTGCGGCAGTTCATCATGAAGGACTCCTATTCGTTCGATATGGACGAGAAGGGACTCGACGTGAGTTACAAGAAGCACTACGACGCCTACTGCCGGACGTTCACCCGCGCCGGGCTCGACTACCAGATCGTGGAGGCGCACTCGGGCGCGATGGGCGGCTCGCAGTCGCACGAGTTCATGGTGGCCTCCCCTGCGGGGGAGGACCGCATCGCGCTCTGTGTGAAAGAGTGCGGCTACGCGGCCAACCTGGACAAGGCCAGGTCGGCGGTGGCGGAGGTCAAAACCTTGGAAGGTGACGCCAAGCCGGAAGAGTTCCACACCCCCAACATCAAGACGATTGACGAGCTGGTCAAGTTCACCGGAACCGGGCCGGAGCACATGATGAAGGCGGTCATCTATGTGGCCGAGCAGGGCGAAGGCAAGGAAGCGAAAGAGCAGGTGGTTCTTTCCCTCGTACGCGGCGACCACGACCTGAGTGAGCCGAAGCTCTCCGACGCGCTCGGCGGCGCCACAGTGCGCCCAGCGCAACCGGAGGAGGTTCAGAAAACCTTCGGCGCGCAGGGAGGTTCTATTGGGCCGTTAAACGTCCCCAAGGGTGTGCCGATATTGATTGACGAGGGCTTGCAGGGCCGACGCAACCTTATCAGCGGGGCCAATAAGGACAATTACCACCTTCGCAATCTGGAGCCGGGCCGCGACTTCAAGGGCGAGTTCAAGGACCTGCGCGAGGTGGCCAATGGCGACCCCTGCATCCGCTGTGGCCGTCCGCTCAAGGTCGAATTGGCCATCGAGGTAGGGCACATCTTCAAGCTGGGGCGGAAGTACAGCACGGCGCTGGGGGTTCGGGTGCTCGACGAGGACGGGAAGGAGATTATCCCGATTATGGGTTCCTACGGCATCGGGATGGAGCGCATCCTGAGTGCCGCCGCCGAGCAGCATTATGATGACAATGGCTTGAAACTGCCGCGGGCGATTGCGCCGTTCGACGTGGTGCTGACCTCAACCGACCCGAGAAAAGAGGCTATCCGTGCGGCGGCGGAGAGGCTCTACGAGGAGTTGAAACAGGCCGGCGTGGACGTGCTCTACGATGATCGCGACGAGCGTCCGGGGGTCAAGTTCAAGGACGCCGATCTGATCGGGGTTCCGCTGCGGATTACGGTGGGGAAAAAGGTCCCCGACGGGCTGGTGGAATTGAGCGAACGCTCGACAGGGGTACGGGCGGATGCTAAGATTTCGGAAGTGGTGAATTTGGTCCAAAGCCGCTACTGCGGTTGAGTTTTGACCGGAGGCAAACCAGACAGTTCGATGCAGCATGTTTATACCAGAAAGAGGTAAAGTGGCGGGAAACACCGCATCTTCCCGGCCCGGGCAGGAGAGGAGGCGCTCCATGCGAGAACGTGGCGAAGGCAAGCTGCAACTAATACTGGCACTGGCGGGCGTGTTCGTTCTGGTGGTGGGGGCCTGGGAGGTAGTGCCGTGGTATATAAAAGGGTACTCCTTCCGCGACGCCATACGGACCCAGATAAAATTCGCCCGGGTGGAAAGAAAGACGAGCGATCAGGTCCAAAAAGAGCTCTTTCAGAGAGCCCAGGAGTTGAGAATCCCGTTGGAACGCAAAGCCATTAAGGTTTCTCTCCAGCCCACCAATGTTCGGATAACTGCCCAGTACACCGTAGTCATGAACCTTTACATCATGGAGTACGAGAAGACCTGGGTATTCAACGAGGATACTTCTACAGCGTTTTGAGGGATTTCCTCGTGCGGATTCGTATCCGATTACCCAGAGCCGGCTGGAAGAGGACGCTGTTACGGTACAGCTTCTTCAGCGCGCTGGTGGTGGCGCTGGTGGGCGGCGGCATCCTCCTTTATTACTGGCGAAGCTTTTCCCGTTTGATTGATTCCCGCATGAGCGGGGAAATTTTCGACCACGCAGCCCGGATCTATGCCGCTCCGCAGATGCTGGCCCCGGATTCTCCCGCCGATCTCGATACGCTGGTGGCGCAACTCCGCCGGTTCGGTTACAGCGGTCCCAATGAACCCCGCACTCCCTACGGAACCTTCTCACGGGAAGGAAACGCTCTCGAAATAGAGCCCGGCGCGCAGTCGTTGGTGGGAGTCCAAAACTCCGTCCGGGTCGAGGTCGAGAAGGGGAAAGTTACGCGGCTGGTTTCCCTGATTGACCGCCGGGACCTTGCCGTTGCCCTGCTCGACCCGCCGCATGTAACCAACCTCTTCGGGCGCGACCGCACCAAGCGCCGCCTGATCGAGTACACGGAAATCCCGCCCGCGCTGGTGCAGGCGGTGCTGACGGCGGAGGACCGCCGGTTTTTTGATCACCCTGGTATTTCTATGATTGATGGCGTACGGGTGCTCTGGTATGACATGGGCATCCTGCTGGGGCTCCGGCCGGGAGCGCGTCCGCACGGCGCCAGCACATTGAATATGCAACTGGCGCGCAGTTACTTTTTGGGCGGGGACATGAGTTTACGGTGGCAACGCAAAGCGACAGAGGCGTTTCTCGCCCTGCAACTCGACCGGCGCTTCTCCAAGGAAAAAATTTTCGAGCTTTATGCCAACGAAATTTACCTGGGACAGCGCGGCAGCTTCGGCATCCACGGATTCGGGGAGGCCGCCAACGCGTACTTCGGCAAGGACATTACGCAGCTTTCGCTGTCTGAATCCGCGATGCTGGCCGGGCTGATTCGCGGGCCGAATTCCCACAACCCTTACCGCCACCTCGACCGGGCCGAGTCGCAGCGCAACCGCATACTCAATGGGATGGTTTTTACCCAGGCGATTACCGAAGAGCAGGCAGCCGCCGCGAAAGCAGAGGAAACGGTGCTGGCTTCCTTGAACGTGGAGGCGAGCAGCGCGCCCTACTTTGTGGACCTGCTCCGGGAAAAGCTGCTGGAGCGGTACTCGGAAGAGGATTTGATTTCTGGCGACCTGCGGGTCCACACCACGCTGGACATGGGTTTGCAGCGAGTGGCTGCTGAGGCCACCCGCGAAGCCATGGCCGAGGTGGACGAAAGAATCGCCGCCCGGTATGCCCGGCGGAAGCAGGAACCGCCCCAGGCCCAGATGGCCCTGATTGCAATTGATCCGCATACCGGAGCGATTAAAGCGCTCGTGGGGGGCCGGGACTACAACCTGAGTCAGTTGAACCATGCCACAGCGCACCGGCAGCCGGGGTCTTCTTTTAAGCCTTTCGTGTTTGCCGCTGCCTTCGCCAAAGTGCTGGAAGACCCCGAGAACGCGATCACGCCGGTGACCACCATTGTGGATGAGCCGACGGTGTTCCTCTACGGCGATGAAGAGTACACGCCGGGAAACTTTGGCGAGAAGTTCTTCGGGGTTGTAACCGTGCGGGAAGCGTTGGTGCGCTCTCTGAATGTAGCCACGATCAAGATTGCCGAGATGACCGGATACAGCCGGGTGGCGAAAGTGGCCGTTGCGGCGGGCCTCAATCCGCGCCTGCGGCCTACGCCGTCGGTGGCCATCGGAGCTTATGACTCCACCCCGTTGGAGGTGGCCGGGGCGTACACGATTTTTTCCAACGGCGGGATGCGGGTAGCGCCGGGGTTAATTGAGAAGGTAATTTCAAGCCGCCAAAAAGTTCTCTATGAAAGAGAGGTCGTGCCGGAAGAGGTCCTGGACCCCCGCGTGGCTTATCTGGTGGTGAACTTGATGGCCGACAACATCAACCGGGGAACCGGCGCCGGCGCGCGGGCGCGCGGGTTTATGGCGCCCGCCGCGGGCAAGACCGGTACCTCGCGCGACGCCTGGTTTGTTGGTTTCACTTCAAACCTTCTGACCGTAGTGTGGATAGGATTTGACGATTACCAGGATTTGGGACTGCCGGGCGGAACGGCTGCCTTGCCGGTCTGGACGGCGTTTATGAAAGAGGTGGTCAAACTGCCCGCTTACCGTGAGACGGAAGATTTTGTTCCTCCGGAAGGGATCGTATTTGTGCCGGTGGATTCCGAGACCTGGCAGATGGCCACGCCGGATTGTCCGGTGGAGAATGTTCGTAGCGAGGTTTTTCTGGTGGGGACCGAACCTACTGACCTCTGTCCGCTGCACCGTCCGTCCGTGTTGCGGCGGTTTTCTCGGGCGCTCTCGGGCGCGCTCGGCATCCGGCGCCGGCGGAACCGTCGGCAGCAGGAAGAGGAGAAACCGCCGGGTTCACCGCCAGATACACCGGGTGCGCCCAACGGGGGCAACCCGCCGGAGCTACCGCCCATCGAAAATCCGGAGATGTTTTAACGGGGGTTTATGCGTTGGTTGGGGATGAACGTTCGGAGAACCGGGTTGGCCGGTCTCCTGACCCTGATAGGCCTGTCCGGGGTGGCGCGGGCACAGGAGCCTGCCTATATTGAAGTTCTCCCGCGGGGCGAAGAGGTCCGGCAACTGGAGTTGCGCGGTGACCTGCAGACGATCCGCAAGCGCTACCTGGAAGCCATTGATACCTACGAAAAGGCGCTCGGATACGACTCCAAAAACGCCGTATTGCTTAACAAACTCGGCATGGCATACCACCAAGTGTTTGAATTGAGGGACGCAGAGAAATATTACAAGCGGGCGACCAAAGCCGACAGGGATTACCATCCGGCGTGGAACAACCTGGGGACGATTTATTACGGGAAGAGGTCCTACAAGAACGCGGTGAAGAGCTACCAGCGCGCGCTGAAAATCAGTCCCGCGCAGGCTTCCATCCGCACTAACCTGGGAACGGCGTTGTTTTCTCTGAAGAAATATGACGAGGCCATGGCGCAGTACCGGCTGGCCTTGCTGATCGACCCGGAAGTGTTTGACCGGCGCGGCGGGTTCGGCGTGATGTTCCAGGAGCGCTCGGTAGAGGACCAGGGCCGTTTCTATTTTGTGTTGGCCAAGACGTACGTGGCCCTGGGGTACATTACCCGGGGGATGCAGTACCTCCGGCGGGCGCTGGAAAACGGGTTTTCGGTAAAGCAGGTCCGGGAAGATGCCGCCCTGGCGGATATCCGCGACCACCCGGACTACCAGGCGCTGTTGCAGAACCCGCCGGTGGCAGTGAAGTAACCCACTGCCTGCATTTCTTCTCTGTTATAATTCTTGGAGAAGATATGTTTGGATGTCGTCCAGTAATCGTGTCGTTAGGCTTCTTGGCCTCCCACCAACCGAATAACCGGCAAGCAAACACGCCCGCCGAACGTATTACCCAGGAGATGCGTGAACCGTTAACTACAGGAGGAAAGCGGTGAAGGTTTGGAGCCTGGTCCTGCTAATTTGCATTGCGGCGCTGCCGCTAGGGGCGGCGGACGGGCCTGCCACGGTAGTGGATATTAATCTTGATGAGGTGATTCATTCCATCAGCGCCGGGTATGTGATGGAAGGCATAGATCATGCTGAAGAGACCGGCGCCGATGCGGTTCTGATTCGGATACACACCCCCGGCGGATTTCTCGCCGACATGCGGGCTATTGTCAATCGGATTACCTCCTCGAAGGTCCCTGTCTTTGTCTATGTTTCGCCCAGCGGCAGCCGGGCAGCCTCCGCAGGTTTCTTTATTCTGATGGCGGCGGACGTGGCGGCGATGGCACCGGGGACAACTACCGGGGCGGCCTCTCCTGTGCTGGGCACGGGGGAGGAGATGGCCGAGACGATGAAGAAGAAGGTTTTCGAGGATTCGTCTGCTTTCCTGCGCAGTTACACCTCCAAGCGGGGACGGAACCCGGAAGTAGCCGAACTGGCCGTAACCGAAGCCAAGGCTTTCACCGACGAAGAGGCCCTGGAGGAAGAGTTGATAGACGTTATCGTGGGGACCGCCGAAGAGTTGTTGAGCCAGTTCGACGGGAAGACCATCAAGCGTTTCGACGGCAGCGAGGAGGTGCTGTCTCTCAACGCCCCCCGGTTGGTGGCCTGGGAGATGACCAGCCGCCAGCGTTTTTTGACACGCCTGAGTGATCCCAACATCGCTTTTATTATGCTGGTGCTGGGGCTGCTGGGATTGTATGTGGAGTTCAATAACCCGGGGCTGATCTTCCCCGGCGTGGTGGGCGGAATTTGTATTGTGCTGGCTTTGTTTGCCGCCCAAGTGCTGCCGGTGAACTATGCGGGTGTGGCTTTGATACTCTTGGCGGTGGCTTTCTTTGTTTTGGAGGCGATGTTCGCCAGTCACGGAGTGCTGGCCGTAGGAGGATCTGTGTCGATGGTGCTGGGTGCGCTGATGCTGGTGGAGGCCCCGCCGGGGGTGCCGGAGTTAAGTGTCCGGTTGGATGTGGCGATTGCAACCGTTATTCCTTTCGCGTTGATTACCGTGTTTCTGCTGCGGTCCTTGATTAAGTCGCGCGGGTGGCGCGTTTCAACCGGGCGGGAGGACATGGTCGGCGCGATAGGCGAGGTTCGGCAGGAAATTGTCACCGGGGAAAAGGGTATGGTGATGGTCGCGGGCGAGTTGTGGCGCGCGGTGGCTTCGGAGACCATTGCGGATGGGCAGCCGGTGCGCGTGGCCGGCATGGAAGGTTTGCTTTTACGAGTGGAACCGTACACAGGCGGGGAGGGAACAACCTCTGCCGCCGGGGAGGAGTAGGGTTTATGCCAATTCTAATTATTGCTGTGATTCTGTTTTTCTGGGCGCTCAACTGTATCAAGATCCTCAGCGAGTGGGAGCGGGCAGTAGTATTGCGGCTGGGGCGGATGCGCCCGAAGCCGCTGGGGCCGGGGTTGATCTTCATCCTGTGGCCGATTGACCGCATTATCCGCGTCTCGTTGCGGATTATCACGCTCGACGTCCCGCCGCAAGACGTCATCACCAAGGACAACGTAACCGTGCGGGT
>CBDUYQ010000048.1:0-7396 GCA_965371475.1 uncultured bacterium | reverse complement strand
AGCTCCAGAGAAATAACTTCCTGCACAAAAAGTCTATTCGCTGGTAATCTGCCCGCGCCGCTTTTTGCCGGAGGCGCTTGTGGTGAAAATTTCCAGCGTCCAGCCGTCGGCCACTGCGCCGGTGCTTCCGGCAGTATCGCCGACGATGTAGAGGCTCCAGGTCCCGTTCGGATCGGTACCATCGAAGGTGGCGAGGCTGGTGGCGGAAAACTCTTGTGATAGAGTTGCTTGGCGGAGGTGGTAGATGCAGACTATCGAAAACGAAAACCGGAGCGGCGAAATCGTCCACCTGGACGGCAAGCTCTTCATCAACTGCAATTATTCCAAGTGCCAGGTGATTTACACCGGCGGCGACTTCGCCTGGCGCAACACCGCCTTCAACAACTGCCAGCTCACGCTGGAAGGCGCGGCGTTGCGCACCGCCAACCTGCTCGGCCATTTCCAACTCATCCGGCGCGACGCCATGCAGGGACCCACGGGCGCGCCCAGCTCCAGCACGGAAACTCTCCACTGACCTTTCCCCGCCTGCTATACTCGGCCCCGTCGTTCGGGGAGAAGTTTAATGCCGGAACCGCTGCCAGCCAGCGATGCCATATCACCCGCGTTTGAGCGCACCGGCAAAGGTATGTTCAAGCCCTTCCGTTTCGGGCTGTGGTGGCGGCTGGCACTCATCTCGCTTCTGACCGGTGAGTCCATGAGCGGTGGTTGCAGCGGCGGCGGCAATATCAGCGACATCCCCTGGCCTAACAGCGACGAAGGCCCCGGCGACGAACTCCTGGCCCTGGCTGACCCCAACTGGGACCTTCTCTGGCAGCAGTGGGCTTTCTGGATTCTTTTCGGCGTTGTGGCGATCTTTGCTCTGAGCATCCTGTGGACTTATGTGGCGTCGGTCTTCCGCTTCATCCTGTTTGACGCCGTGCTCAACGACCGCTACCGCATCCGTGAAGGCTGGCGGCGCTGGCAGGAACCCGGGGCTCAGTACTTCGTGTGGCAGATACTGCTCAGCCTCGTTACCTCCACCGTCGCACTCGTCCTGATCGGGCTGCCGGTGCTGCTGGCCTGGTCGGCGGGGATGTTCCGCCACCCTGCCCGGCACATGGTGATACTGGTGCTCGGGGGCATTCTGCTGTTTTTTGTTTTTTTCGCAATAGTGCTGGCGGGCGCTGTTATCGCGCTCTTTGCCAAAGACTTTCTGGTTCCGGTAATGGCGTTGGAAAACCTGGGCATCGTGGAAGGCTGGCGGCGGTTGCTGCCCATGCTGAAAACGGAGAAGGGTCCCTATGCCATCTATGTTCTGATGAAAATCGTGCTGGCCATCGGCAGCGCCATCCTCTACGGGATTCTCAATGTAGTTTTGTTCATTGGGTTCTTTATCGTAGTGGGCGTGGCTACCTTCGCCGTTGTGATGGCGGGCAAGTCCGGCGGGCTGGTTTGGGATGTCTATACCATCTCCACCGCCGCCACGGTGGCAGTAGTAGCGCTGCTGGCTCTTTTCTACCTGATGGCGTTCCTCTACGCGCCGGCCGCGTACTTCTTCCAGTCCTACACCCTGATCTTTTTGGGGTCGCGCTACCCGCAACTCGACGCCGTGCTGAACCCCCCGCCACCTCCGGCTCCCCCTGCGCCGCCGCCAACAACCCCGCCGGTGACACCACAGCCGTCTCCGCTTTCCTGAGGTTGGGGCACTGTCTCCTCGCGCGAAAATTCATTCTTGTGTCTCGTGACGGGTTGTGCTGTAGTAGCAAAACAACGCTGCACCCTTGGAGGTTGATTCGGGAGAAACCGTGGAATTTTTTATCATCATCGCCGTTATCCTTCTTATCACGCCGGTCCTTGCCATCATTGCGTTGGTGCGCGCCGGGCGGTTGCAAAAGAACCTCCCCGGCAACTTGATTGCCCGCCTGCGGGCGCTGGAAAAGCAGGTCGGGGAACTCAACCGCAAGCTGAGCAAACAGCCTGCTGCCGAGCCCGGTGAAGCCGTGACACCCACTCCTGCAGCTGCCACACCGGCGGCCACACCCGGCCAACCGGAAACGCCCCAGCCCGTTATCAAACCTCCTGCTCCCCCGGCTCCTGCTCCAACCAGGGAACCCGCGAGCGGCCTCTCCGGACTGGATCTGGAAACACTCATTGCCGGGCGCTGGCTCAACCGCATCGGAATCGTTGCGGTGATTTTCGGAGCGGCTTTCTTTCTCAAATTGGAGGCCGAAAGCGACTGGCTCGGCCCGACCGGGCGCACCGCGCTCTGGCTGCTGATCGGCGCGGGCGTGCTGGTCTGGAGCGAGTGGCTGCACCGCCGCCAATGGCTCTACTTCGCCAACGGCATCACCGGGCTCGGCGGCGGGCTGCTTTACCTCACCGTCTTCGGCGCCTGGAACTTTTACGACCCGCCCGTGCTGCCGCAAACAGCGGCCTTCGCCGGCCTGGTGCTGGTGACCGCCGTGCTGATAACGGTTGCCGTCAGACGCGACTCCCAAACGGTGGCGCTGATGGGACTGCTGGGCGGCCTCCTCACCCCGATATTGATGAGCACCGGGGCGGACCGGCAGGTGGAACTCTTCACCTATCTGCTGATCCTCAACGGAGGGGTGATGGCCGTGGCGCACTGGCGCGGCTGGCGCTCGCTCGACCTGCTGGCCCTGGCCGGAACGCTCATCTATTTCACGGGCTGGTACGACAGGTTCTATTCCCCTGCCCGGCTGGTTTCTACCCTGTCGTTCGCCACCCTGCTCTTCGCCGAGTTCTCAGCCTTGCCGGTCCTGCAAGCACGCAGCGACCGCGACGGCCGCCTGCATGGCAGCCAGGTGGCGCTGGTCCTTATCAACGCCTCCTGGTACCTGGCAGCGCTGCACGCCATGCTCTATCGCAACTACCGCTGGGAACTGACGTTCGCCATGGTGGCGCTGACAGGCGCCCATCTGGCGGTGGTGCGTTTGCTGCCGCCGCGAAACCCGGACGAGAGCCCCTCTGCCACGCGCCTCCTGTTCGCCGGGCTGGCGCTGACTTTCATCACGCTGGCGATTCCGATTCGGCTCGAAGGCAAATGGATCACCATTGCATGGGCGGTCGAAGGCGCACTGCTGGTGTGGAGCGGCTACCGCGTCCATGTGCGGCAACTGCGTTGGGCCGCTCTGGTGCTCTTCGGCATCGTCGGGGTGCGGGTTCTGATGCTGCTGGATGCGCCGGAGCCCCCGACGGCTTTCTTCAACGCCCGCTTCGCCCTTTTCCTGGTGACGGTTGTGGCCTTCCTCGTCTCCGCCTTTATCTTTCACCGCAACCGGGAGGAAGCAGACAGCGGCGAGCAACTCCTCTTCCGCCTGCTGGCGATCTCGGCGAACTTCTTTCTGCTGCTCGGCCTCTCGCTCGAGGTCTGGAGCGCGCTGGCCGGGGCCGCCGACGTCTACCTCGCGCGCCATTTGGGCCTGTCGGTCCTCTGGCTGGGCTACGCGGCGCTGCTGATTCTTGTCGGGGTGCGAATAGAAGCCCCCGCCCTGCGCTGGCAGGGGCTGGTACTAATCGGGGTTGTCATCGCCAAGGTGTTCCTTATCGATCTGGCGTTCCTCGCCCGGACCTACCGCGTCCTGTCGTTCCTGATTCTGGGAGGGCTGCTGATCGGCCTTTCGTTCCTCTACCAGAAACGCTTGGTCAGCCAAAAGGAAAAGGGGGACGTTTGAAGCCCCGCCTTCCGCTGCTGACAGCCGCGGCGGCTGCCATCGCAGCCCTGCTGGTCATACTAGCCGTCGCGCAGGAAGCCACCGGCCCCGCCCTGCCATCCGACTGGAAGCACTGGCTCTACTCCCGCGCCATCGAAGTCGAGCCGGTCGAAAAAACCGGCCTCGCCCGGGTAACCCTGCCGCTCGAGGTTTTCGGCAGCGCCCAGAAGAAACTGGCCGATCTCCGCGTCATAGAGGAAGACGGCCGCGAAGTTCCCTCTCTCCTCCATACCCGGCCCGGGCGGCGTGAACGCGACTGGCGCAACGTCTCCCTCGTCGATACCGGCTACGTGCCCGGCGAGTACACCCAGGTGGTGGTGGACACCGGCACAAGTGGCGAAATCCACAACACCCTGGAGCTGATAACGCCCGAAGAGGATTTTTTCGCCCGGGTAGATGTCGCCGCCAGCGACGACCAGAACACCTGGCGCCTGGTGCGAACCCTGGCTCCCATCTTCCGCTTCCACGAAGGCAGCGAACTCGGCAGCCAGACCATCACCTACCCCGACACCCGTTCGCGCTGGGTCCGGCTGCGAATACGGGACATTCAACTCCCCATTACCCGCTGCCGTGTGGCCCGCGAACTGGTAGAAGAGGCCGAACTGGCTGCGCTGCCCGCCGAGCGCCAGGCCATGTCCGACCCGCCCGAATCCGCCTCCGGCTGGGAGGTGGATATGGGGGCGGCGAACACCCCCGCCTCCGTTTTGCGGTTCCAAACCGGCCAGTACACCTTTCACCGCCCAGTGCGCATCCTCTACAGCGAGGACCGGGAACATTGGACGGAAGCAGGCCGCGGCGAGATTTATCGCTATCCCTCCGATCAAGCCGACCGGCGCAGCTCTTCCCTGACGGTCGAGTTCAACGAAGCCCGCGGCCGTTATTGGCGTGTGCTCATCGTCAACCGCAACGACCCGCCCCTCGAAGACTTGCGCTTCGATCTGCTGGGAGTTCCCCGCCACGTTGTCTTCGAGCAGAAACCCGGCCGCCGCTACCGCTTGCTCTACGGCCACCGCCGGGCCGAGGCGCCCCAGTATGAACTCGCCCGGCTCACCACCCGCGAGCTACGGGAAGCCGCTCCCGTCGGCAAACTGGGTGAGCGGTTCGAAAATACCTCCTGGGAAGACCCCGCCCCGCCGCCCTGGAGCGAACGCAACCCCTGGGTACTTTGGATTGCGCTGCTGGTTGCCGTCGGAGTGCTGGGCTGGCTGGCGGTGCATTCCCTGCAGCAGCCCGGCTAACCGCCACCACTTAGCGCTCCAGCCACCTCAGCTCCACCTCAAACTGCCGCAGGGTAAGCTCCACCATCAGTTCCGCTACCCGGGTCATCGGGCCGGTTTCCTTCCGGATAGATTCCAGCGTCGTTCGCTCCCGCTGGATTTCCGCCCGCAGGAACTGCCGACGGGCTTCCAACTGCCGGCTGGCCACACCCGAGCGGGCATGGATGGAGAGAGCCAGCCAGGTGAGAAACGGAGGCGGTATACGTTGCGTGGCCCAGCCGGGCCGCTCCAGGGAATCTGCCAACCCCTCCAGCCCTGCCCGGGTCACCCGAAAGACCTGCCGGCTGGGCCCGCCCGAAGCCCCTTTCTCCGCCACCGGCTGGATGAGCCGCAACCGCCGGAGCTTGTTGAGCGAATAGTAGACCTGGGGGCGGGAGATGCCGGCCCAATCCTTGACTTGGCGCCGCTCCAGTTCCAGGTTGAGCTCGTAGCCGTGCAGGGGTTTTTCCGCCAGCAGGGAAAGGATTACCAGATCCGGAGTGGTCAGTTCTCCGTCATCTGATGAGTTGTGTTTCGCCCTGTTTTTCTTCCGTTTCTTCATATTGACAGCAAAACTAATATTGTTTAGACTATATACTAGTCTAACTTAGACTTCTTTTTTTTGTCAAGGCTGAATCAAGGAGGATTACAATGCTGGTGAATTCCCTATTTCAAAAGCTGGCGGTTCTCATCCTGCTTTTGTCGGGTGTACTGTTGCTGGCAACCTCTGAACCAAAGGAGAAAACCATGAAATCTCTCACCCCCGTTCTGTCGGTGGAAGAGATCGAACCCTGCCTCGACTTCTGGGTCGGAAAGCTGGGCTTTGAGAAGATCGCTGAGGTGCCGGAAGGCGACAAGCTCGGCTTCGTCATGCTCAAAAACGGCCCGGTAGAAGTGATGCTCCAGAGCCGAGCCAGCGTGTTGAAGGATGTGGGGGCGCTGGGGCAAGGGCCGTTTGCCAAAGACGGGGTTTCGCTCTACATCAAGGTGGCCAGTCTCGACGTCTGGTTGCCCAAACTGGCCGGGGTGGAAGTAGTGGTCCCGGAGCGCAAGACCTTCTACGGAGCGCGGGAAATCGTGGTCCGAGCGCCTTCCGGCGTGCTAGTCGCCTTCGCCGAGTTCAGCGAAGAGTCAAACTAGCCGACCAGACCTCAACCCGGCTACCCCGGGGTCTTACTCCCCTGCCTTGGGCCGGCTGAATTCACAGACAGTGAGCGCGGCGCTGGGGTCGATGGCCGAGGAGCCCTGCTCGATGTGGCGGACGATTCCCCCCTTATCCACCACGAAGGTCGTCCTCCGGGCCACGCTGTACTCGTCATTCAGGATGCCGTATTCCATCGAGACCGTCCGCTTGAAGTCGCTCAACAGCGGGAAGGTAACGCCCAAATCCTGCGCAAAACGGCGGTTGGCAGGGACGCTGTCCACACTGATGCCCACCACCATAGCGCCGGCCCGTTCAAACTTGGCGATATCAGCCTGATACGCCTTAAGCTCTTTGGTTCAACCGCCGGTGAAAGCCAGTACATAGAAGGCCAGCACCACCTGCTTTTTGCCGCGCTGCTCGCTCAGGCGGAAGGGCTTTCCGTTCTGGTCGCGCAGCTCGAAGTCGGGCGCCTGCTCGCCCACCTTTACGTTGGTTACAGGTTCGTTGTCTTCCGCCACCAGCGATACGGGAAGTAAAAGCCCTGCGGCCAGAAGAAGAATTCCTGCTCTGTGAATCATGGCTGTCACCTCTAAAAGGTAGGGTTCTAAAATACCGGGGAATTATACCGGATTTTCTGCTCCGCAGGGACTTTCCAGTCCAGGAGTATGGTTAGAAAGATTTTATTTGACTTTGCCCCCTCAGCCCGATACGGTGCTCCTGTCGGAAGTTTCAGGGGCTGGGGTGGCCCCAACCAAAGGGGAGGTTTTTATGGAATCACAACAAGATATTGAAGCGATGATGAAGACATTCATGCTCGTCGGCGGTGTGGTCGTCATTGTGGTCTACGCTTTCACCGCTTTTTGCTTTCAAAAAATTGCCGAAAAAACCGGCACCGAGAACGGCTGGTGGGCCTGGATTCCCATTCTCAACGTCGTGCTGATGTTGAACATTGCCGGCCGCCCGATCTGGTGGATAATTCTTTTCTTCATTCCGCTTGTCAGCTTGGTGATTGCCATCGTGGTTTTAGTGGATATCCTGAAAGCGCTCGACAAATCCCCCTGGCTGGTAATCGGGTTGATGGTTCCGGGAGTGAACTTCATCGTACTGGGCTACCTGGCCTTCGCGGATTAATCGGACCTCACCAGAACAACCGCAGCGCTGCTGAAGTCCTTACTTCAGCAGTTCGTCCATACGGTTGAGCGCCTGCTGTAGCTGTTCGGCGTGGGAGCCGTAGCCGAGGCGGAACCAGGACTTCATCTCCGGGCCGAACTGTGTGCCGGGGA
>CBDUYQ010000047.1:0-7501 GCA_965371475.1 uncultured bacterium | reverse complement strand
ACACACTCCGGGACCTTGCTGGTATGACGGTTCCCCTGTGGTGGTTCCTGAGTTTTCTGATTGCCATGGGGTACCTGTACTTTGGCGTTCATAGCAATGCGGAAGCCACCGCCTCACCACCGACTTCCACGCCGGAGGCACCAATCACCTCGTGAGCACAACCGTCACAAACCCGCAGGAACCCCGCGCCCATGACCGAGCTGACCAGCCCGACCGTCCCACCTGGGAGGACTACGCCAACTGCGTCCACTGTGGGCTGTGCCTGAACTCCTGTCCCACTTACCGGCTGCTGGGCACGGAAGCCGACTCACCCCGCGGGCGCATCCACCAGATGATTATGGTGGAGGAAGGCCGGATGAAGATGGACCAAACCTTCGTCAGCCACATCGACCTCTGCCTGGGCTGCCGCGCCTGCGAGACCGCCTGCCCTTCCGGCGTAGAGTACGGCCGTCTGGTGGAAAGTGCGCGTGCGCGGATTGAAGAGAGCTACCACCGGCCGCTGTTCTCGCGGCTGCTGCGGGACTTTCCCCTGCGCCACCTGCTTCCCTATCCGAACCGGATGGCGCTCACGGCCAAACTGCTGCGCTTTTATCAGCGCTCGGGGTTGCAAACGCTGGTACGGCGTACCGGCCTATTACGTCTGTTCGGAAAACTGGGCGCGGCGGAAGCCTTACTGCCGGAAATCGAGGGCGAGTTCTTTCACTCGCAATTGGGGAAAGTTTTTCCCGCCGAAGGGGAACAGCGCGCACGGGTGGCCTTCTTTGCCGGCTGCATGCAGCAGGTAGCCTTCGCCGAACTCAACCGCGCCACCGTGCGCGTGCTGCAAAAAAACGGCTGCGAGGTGGTTGTGCCGCCGGAACAGATTTGTTGCGGCGCGCTCCAGGCCCACTCCGGTCTGCGCGACACTGCCCGCACGCTGGCGCAAAGCAATCTGGACGCTTTCCCCACCGGCGGCTTCGACGCCATCATCACCAATACGTCCGGGTGCGGCTCGACACTCAAAGAGTACGAACAACTCTTCCGGGGCGACCCGGCAGCGACAGAGAAAGCCCGGAAGTTTTCCGCGAAGGTCCGGGACGTAAGTGAATTTCTGGCGCAACTCGGCCTGCGGCCACCCATGGGGCAGGTCCCGCTCCGAGTCACGGTGCAGGACTCCTGCCACCTGGTCCACGGGCAGAAAATCCGAAACGCCCCGCGGGCATTACTGGCAGCCATTCCGGGCGTGGAGATAACTGAAATGAATCTGGCCGACCACTGCTGCGGCAGCGCGGGGATATACAACCTGCTGCAACCCGAGGTGGCCGGCGAACTCTTGGAAGAAAAGATGGTGTGCGCCCGCGCCACCGGCGCCGATGCCATTGTTACCTCGAACCCGGGCTGTATCCTGCAACTCCGCGCCGGGGTGGAGAGGCACGGAACCGGCCAACAGGTCTTCCATGTGGTGGAACTCCTCGACCGCGCCTACGGGAACTAAAATGGCAAGGGGTTAAACGGCGGACATATGGGTGGCCAGAAACTGGCGGATGGCAAAGTGGGCGTCGTTGTTAAGCTGGGTGAATAAAATACCGGCCCGCCGCTCGTCCACCTGACGGACCACCACGCCCCAGACTTCAATGGACTCCACCTGGCCGGGCAGGGTGAACATCATGATGATGCTGTGGCGCTCTTCCAGGGCCTGGTCGCTTTCAATCTGCACGCCGTACTCGCTCAGGTCGACTGTCATTCCGACAAGCTTCCGCGGCCCTTCCCGGCAAACCACCTCGACAGAAAGCGGAATCCGGCGGAAGCGGCGCCGCTCGTCCGGCAGGAACCCCGGCACACGGCGGATGGCTTTCATCAGGTAATCTTTGCTGAAAGGCTTTTCCACCACGAAGAGGTTTTTGGCCCCGCTCATCTCATGCACAATCGACCGGTCGCCCGCCCCGGCCAGCAACAAAATCGGCGTGTTCTGATTGATCGGAGTCTGGCTCGCTTTTAGCGCCAGGTGGACCTGCCCCACGGGGGGGAGAGCGCCGTCGATGATGATGGCGTCGAACCTCTCCTGCTCCAGCCACACGGCGGCAATCTGCCCTTCGCAGGTCGCCTGGGGTTCGATATCGAGAGCAAAGAGCGCTTCCATAATTGTCTTCAGGGGCAGCGCTTCGTTTTCAGCCACAAGAATTTTCTGAACAGTTGACATACCGGACACAAAAATCTCCTTCTCAGCTAGCTATCGGCTAATTTGGTTGAGACTCTAATGCCCTGGTTGGAATATGCAACAAAATGGCCCGAAAACAGCCTTTTTATGGGGGGAGGAATCAGGCCAGCCAACCTTGTGCCATAAGCCCCCCTATCATACAATCTCCTCCGTTCCATCTTGAACCCGCGCACAGGGAGGCCTCGTGACCAAAATCACTACTGTGATCTTATTATCTGTCTTTACTGCTGTTCCTGTCCTGGCTCAAGAGCCACCGTTGCTGCCCGAACCGGTAGTGGCTACCCTGGCTGGGGAGCTTTCCGGCGAAACCGCCAAGAGAAATCTGGAATATCTGACCCGGCTGCACCGCCAGCGGGGGTCTCGGCAATTCCGGCAGGCGGCAGAACATATTTCTTCCCAACTCAAAGCCTATGGGCTGGAAGCTGTCGAAATTCTGCAATTCCCCGCAGACGGAAAAACCATGTATGGCACACAAAAAGCCCGTCCCGCATGGGATGCCGATTTCGCCGAACTGTGGGAGCTGCGAGAAGTCAATGGACAGTGGGTTCGGAGCATCCGGCTGGCGAGCTTTGATGCCATGCCGATTACCCTCGCGCAAGACAGCGAGAGCGGCGAGGCTACCGCTGAGCTCATTGACGTGGGGGCGGGAACTTCGGAAAGCGACTACGAGGGAAAATCCGTCAGCGGCAAACTTGTCTTGACCTCTTCGCAACCCGGCCCGGTGGCAACCCTGGCAGTGGACCGTTACGGCGCGGCGGGCATAATCAGCTATGCACAGAACCAGCGCACCGCCTGGTGGAGAGAAAATGAAAATCTCGTCCGCTGGGGCCATTTGGGAAGTTTCAGAGAGAAACCGGCCTTCGCCTTTATGGTTTCTCTCAAGCAGGCCCGCTCGTTTCAACAACGGCTGGCACGCGGCGAGCCGGTCCGGCTGGAAGCTAAAGTGCAAGCCGGCAGGCACGAAGGTTTCTATGATGTGGTTACGGCGGTGATTCCCGGCGCGGAATTGCCTGGGGAAGAAATTGCCTTTAGTTGCCACCTCGACCACCAGCGGCCCGGCGCCAACGACAACGCCAGCGGCTGCGTGACTATCCTCGAGGTTGCCCGCACCTTCGCCAAGCTGATTCGTGAGGGTCGCATCGCTCGCCCTTCACGAACGCTGCGCTTTATTTGGCCGCCGGAAATCGAAGGCACGGTGGCATTACTCAACGCCCGGCCCGATTTTGCCGAACGCATCAAAGCCGTGATTCACATGGACATGGTAGGCGGCGGCCCCGACACCAAAGCTATTTTTCATGTCACTCGCAGCCCCAAGAGCCTGCCGACGTTCATCAACGACGTGGCCGAGGCCTTTGCCGAATTCGTGAACGACCAATCGGACCGTCACGCCAGCGGCGAGACAGTTCCCTATCCACTGGTCTCTCCGGAGGGCGGCAAAGAAGCCTTGCAGGCAAAAATGGTCGAATTCTCTTCCGGCAGTGACCACCAGGTTTATACCGAGGGCTCGTTCCGCATCCCGGCCATTTATCTCAACGACTGGCCCGACCGTTATATCCACACCAACTTCGACACGCCCGACAAGATTGACCCGACCAAGCTCAAGCGCGCGGGGTTCATCGGCGCCGCTTCGGCCTATTTTCTTGCTGGCATGAAAACCCGGGAGCATGCAAAGGCGGTGTGGGCTGTCTCCAAAACGCGTTCCTTGCGCCGGACGGCTTCGAGCCTTGAACAGAAGAGAACCCTTTCACAGACCGAGGCGAATGTCCTGACCCGTATGCACTGGGTTCATGAACGGGCTCTCCTGGAGTCTGTCAAAGAGTTTGCCCCACTATCAGAAGATGTAGCCATGGAAATGCAGGAGTTCCTCTCCACGACTCTGGATTTGATGGGGGGTGGAATCCCTCCACCGCCGCCCCCGCCGGAAGGGTTGCTGGTATTTGAACGCAAGGGAAACGTCAAAGGCCCTCTGTCAGTCTTCGGGTATGACTATTTCATCGACCATTATGGACAGGAAAAGACCCGATCTATCAAGTTGTTGCGCCACCAAGGCCTGCGAGGATCGGGAGGGGCCTACGCCTACGAGGTTCTGAACCTCGTGGACGGAAAAAGAACCTCTCAGGAAATCCGTAGCGCCGTTTCCGCCGAGTACGGACCCATCCAACTTGCATTGGTGGTCGAATATCTCCGGGCTTTGGAAACCATTGGCATTGTTGAATTGCAACAAGAATAAGAAAGGTTGACGCCCGGAGGCCAGTCAGCTATAAACACATTTCCCACCCCTCTGGTGGCGGGCAATCGTATGTTTGGAGGCAAAATGACAAAGATCCGATTTTTGGTTTTGAGTGCGGCGCTGGCTCTGGTTTCATGCCTAGGCGCCACTGCCCAGCAGATTCCCCCGCCGGAAGAAACCCTCGGCCACAAAGTAGGGGAAGACCGGAAGCTGGCCGGCTGGGACACCGTCGTAAAGTACTTCCGGACTCTGGCCACTGCCTCTGACCGCATCAGCATCGAGGTGGCCGGGCAGTCCACGCTGGGCAACGACTTGATCCTGGTGGTAGTTACCTCGGCGGAAAACCAGCTCCAGCTCGACCGCTACCGCACCATCGCACAACGGCTGGCCAACCCCGACGGCCTCACCGGCAAGGAAGCGAAGGAACTGATCGCCGAAGGGAAAGCTATAGTTCTGATTACGGGCACCATCCACTCCACCGAGGTCGCCTCCACGCAGATGTTCATGGAGTTCGCCTACGACATGGCTACCTCGGAAGACCCGGAGGTGGCCCGGTGGCTCGACGACGTGATTCTGCTCATCTTTCCTTCCATCAACCCCGACGGCCAGAAGATGGTCATCGACTGGTACAACAAACACCTTGGCACCGAGTACGAAGGCGGGCGCATGCCCTGGCTCTACCACCACTACATCGGCCACGATAACAACCGCGACTTCTATATGCTCACCCAGAAGGAAACCCAGGCGGTCAACGGCGTGCTCTACCACCGCTGGTTCCCGCAGGTTTTTCTCGACGAGCACCAGATGGGCTCGACCGGTCCGCGTCTGTTCGTCCCGCCCCAGACCGACCCGCTTAGCCTGAAAGTGGACTCGATGATCTTCCGCCTCGCCGATTCTCTCGGCACCCACATGGGCTTGCGGCTCGAGCAAGCCGGCAAAACCGGTGTGGGCCACAACATGATTTATGACAGCTACTGGCCCGGCGGCACCCGCAACACCGCCTGGTGGAAGAACGTGGTCGGGCTGCTGACCGAAGCCGCCAGCGTCAAAATCGCCTCGCCCATTTACATTGAACCCAACGAATTGCAGGGAGGCCGCAAAGGGTTCCCCGAGTACGGCCGGCGGGCAAACTTCCCTTCCCCGTGGCCGGGGGGCTGGTGGCGGCTGCGGGATATCGTGGACTACGAACTGATTGCCACCCGCGCTTTCCTGGAAGCCAACTCGCGCCACCGGCAGGACATCCTGGCCAACTACTACGCCATGGGCCGGGAGAGTATTGCGAAAGGCAAGACGGAGCCGCCCTACGCCTTCCTGGTGCCACCCGATCAGCACGACCCGGTGGCGGCCGCGCGGATGATTGAAGTGCTGCTCCGCAACGGCATCCGCGTCCACATGGCCAGGGATGAGTTCTGGGTCGGCAATACCCGCTACGACAAGGGGACCTATGTAATCCCAACCGCTCAACCGTACCGGGCCTTTGTGCTGGAAATGCTCACGCCGCAACGCTACCCGGAAGTCAAACCCGCCCTCGATGCCGGCATCTTTCCCCCCTACGACGTCACCTCCTGGTCGCTGCCGATTTCCCTGGGCGTCGATACCGTGCCAGCGAATACCCCCGTCGATGCCCGGGAGGCCAAACTGGAACGGATCTCCACCCCCGAGTGGCCCGGCGACTCGGTCCGGCGCAGCCGGCAAGGTTACCTGATTCCCCACAGCGCCGATACGGCCTTCACCGCGCTGAACCGGCTGCTCAAGGCAAAGAAAAAAGTTTACTGGCTGAAGCAGCCCCACGAAGACGGCGCCGTCGGCGATATGTACATCCCCGCCGATGAAATTAAGCCCGACGAACTTTCCAGAATTTCGCAAGAGGCGCATGTCCCGATTCTGTCACTCAAAGCAGCTCCCCGGGGCGACGCCCTGCAGGTGGCGACTACGCGTGTGGGACTCTACAAACCTTGGGCGGCCAGCATGGACGAGGGCTGGACCCGCTGGCTGCTCGAACGGTACGAATTCAACTACCAAAATCTTTCCAATGAGGAGATCAAAGACGGCGGGTTCCAATCGAAGGTCGATGCCATCATCCTGCCCGATGTCAGCCAGACGGTCATCCGCGACGGGCAATCGACGCAGGCCGCCCGCTTCTCCACCCCGTTCCCGCCGGAATACCAGGGCGGGCTCAACCGGGAAGGCGGTGAAAAGCTCAAAGAGTGGGTGGAGAAAGGCGGCACCCTGGTGGCGCTGGACTCCTCCACTGCCTACGCCATCGACCTGTTTAACCTGCCCGTCACCAATGTGCTTAAGGACATCTCCAACGATGAGTTCAACGTGCCTGGCGCCATGCTGCGAATGTACTTTGACACCTCTCACCCGCTCGCCTACGGAATGCGGAAGGAAGAAGCCGGGTACTTCTCGCGCTCGCCCGCCTTCCAGACCCGCCTGCCGCGCAGCGGACTCGACCGCCGCGTGGTGGCCACCTATCCGGAACACGCCGACGAAGTCCTGGTGAGCGGTTACGTCAAAGGCGCGGAAAGGCTGGAGAAAAAGACCGCCGTGGTGGAGTTCACCGTCGGCAAAGGGCGGGTGGTGTTAATCGGCTTCCGGGCACAGCACCGCGCCCAACCCCACCGCACCTTTAAACTCCTGTTCAATGCGCTCTTCCTGGGCGGCCTGAAAGACGCACAACTCTGAACAGCCGTTTCCCCAGACCACGCCTGTCATTCTGAGCGGAGCGCGCCGAAGCCTTGGCGAAGGCGGCCGCAGTCGAAGAATCTCATCCTGCGAGAATGTCTCCACCCCGCCCACACCTGTCATTCTGAGGAGGCGTAAGCCGACGAAGAATCTCTTGGACCCAAGAGATTCTTCGCTTTGCCCTTCGGGCTTCGCTCAAAATGACAGTGAGAGCCGACCACCCAGCGTTCAGCCCAGCGGCTCCGCCCCTCTGTCATCCTACCTGTCCTGAGCGAGTCGCAGACGAGTCGAACGGGAGCGGAGGCCGCCTGCCCTGTCGGAGCGAAGCGGAGATCCCGAGCATAGTCAAGGGGCAGGCAGGCCACGCCCAGCCAATTTGAGAATTT
>CBDUYQ010000046.1:0-7599 GCA_965371475.1 uncultured bacterium | reverse complement strand
ATCGCTGCGCTGTACCCCGAGCCGAACCGCTTGACCCCGGGGCAGAACTTTTTCTCCTCTCCGGTGGAGCGGGACAACGAGCACCACTTTGACGCCCGCATGGACCATTCGCTGGGCGAGCTTTCGGACCTTTCCGTCCGGTACAGCTTTTCCGACCGGAAACTGTTCGAGCCATTTTCCGGTACGCAGTTTTCCTTGACGCCGGGCTTTGGCGTAGATGTCCGCCGCCGGGCGCAGAACTTGATGCTCGGCGAGACCCACGTTTTCTCCCCTTCGTGGTTGAATGAGTTGCGTGTGTCGGCCAGCCGCGTGGCCATTGGCGTGGGGCAGGAAAACTTCGGGCGCAGCCTTAACAACGAGGTGGGGTTGCCGGAGCTTTCCGGTAACCCGCGCGACTTTGGGCTGAGCTTTATTACCGTGACGGGCTTTACGCCGCTCGGCGACGAGTTCAACAACCCGCAGGAGAGCGCGGCCACTATCTACCAGGTGCTCGACCATGTGACGTATGTGCGCGGTAGCTCGCTGCTGAAATTCGGCGCCGACTTCAGCGCCACCCGGCAGAACGGTTTCCGTGACGTGCAGTCACGCGGCTTCCTGAATTTTCTGGGGCTGTTCACCGCGAACCCGCTGGCCGACCTGCTGCTGGGGTTGCCCACGGTGACCGGGGGCGCGCTCCTGGACAACCATGAACACCTGCGCACGGAGAGCCTGGCTTTTTTTGTGCAGCAGGAGTACCGGCTTCGCTCCAATTTGACGCTGACGGCGGGCCTTCGGTATGAGTACACTTCACCGCCGGTGGATACGGAAGACCGCGCCAACGTCTATGACCCGGCGACCCAGACGCTGGCGCCGGTGGGCACCAACGGGGTTCCCCGCAGCGGCTACCGGGACGACAGGAACAACCTGGCGCCGCGTATCGGTGTTGCCTGGAGTCCGTGGGCGGGGAGGGAGACGGTCCTTCGGGCCGGTTATGGCATGTACTACGAACAGACGCCGCTGGCGCCGGGCGAGGGCCTTTACTTCAACGCGCCGTTCTTTGATTTCAAGCTGTTCTTTCCGCTGCCGGGTTTGCCGCTTACGCTGAGCGACCCGTTCCCCAGTTTTTTCCCGGTGACGCTGCCTTCGTCGGCGCTGGCGTTCCAGCGCGACCTGCGGACCCCCTACGTCCAGCACTGGAACCTGAACGTGCAACAGAAGCTGGGGAGGAACCGCCTGGTCGAGGTGGGGTATGTGGGTTCGAAGGGGACGCACCTGCTGACCGCGCGCGACATCAACCAGCCCGCGGCCAGCCCGGTGATCCCGAACCTGCGGCCGGTGCCGCAGTTCGACGACATCGACCTGGTGGAGTCGCGGGCTAACTCGAATTACCACAGCTTGCAGGTGCGGTTCCAGCAGAGTCTGGAATCCGGCCTTACGCTGCTGTCTTCCTACACCTGGGCGAGGTCGATTGATGACGCTTCCGGTTTCTTTGCCAGCGCGGGGGACTCCAACTTTCCGCAGGACAGCTTCAACCTGCGGGCCGAGCGGGGCCGCTCGAACTTCGACACCCAGCACCGCCTTACGGTCAGCTACTCGTATGAGTTACCGTTTGGGAAATCTGTCCAGGAAGGATGGAAGAAGACGCTGCTGGCCAACTGGCAGACCTTCGGCATCCTGACCTTCCAGGGTGGCCGTCCGTTTACTGTGGCGTTGCTGCCGGAGTTCGACAACAGTAACACCGGGCGTTCGATACTCGGTTTCGGGGCCAACGACCGGCCCAATCTTGTGGGAAATCCTGTGCTGGCCAACCCCACGCCGGGCCAGTGGTTCAACCCGGGCGCCTTTGCTGTGCCGACGTTTGGCAGTTTCGGTAACGCCGGGCGGAACATATTGGAGGGCCCCGGTTTGCAGTCATTCAATGTGTCGCTGGTGAAGAACCTTTCATTGCGGGAAGGTGTGAATTTGCAGGTGCGGTCGGAGTTTTTTAATATTCTGAACCGGGCGAACCTTAACCAGCCGGACAACTTTGTGGGATCGCCCACCTTCGGGCAGATTTTGTCCGCGCAGAACGCCCGCCGGGTGCAGTTTGGTTTGAAACTGGTGTTCTAAGGTTTAGCAGTTCAAGATCCAGCCGAAAAAAAGCAGCCGGTAGATTATCCCCGTCAAGGCAAACCCCAGCCGTATGGCCGGGTTCGGGCCGGATTTGGACTGCGATGGCATAGCCGCTCCCGAGTTTTCTATCGGCCGTACGGAGCGGCGGCTTCAGATGTTTGCTGGGGCGGGTTCCTCCGTTGCGTCCGAGGCAGGACGGAAAGAGGCGAACAGTGTATATCCCAGTCCGCTCAGGAAGAACAGCGGGATCCAGACCTGGGCTACCAGGTCCGGGATTTCCACCGGCACGGTGTATTCGCTGCTGCCGGAAGCGAAATAGAAAGCGGTGGTAGCCAGCAGCATGTATAGCAGGCCTCGCCGAACATAGAACGTGTTTTGCGGAGTGATGTCCGCCGTGCCTGTTTCCTGGGTTTCCTCGGTCATATGGATCCTCCCCCCGCCGCCCCGGTCGGTTGAGTTTTCGTGCAGGAGCAATTGTCCTCACAAAGGGTATCGGCAGGCAGCAGAAAAAAGTTAGCAGGAATTTGCACGGTGCCGGGCCATCGACTACACTGGGCCGTCCGGGGGGATAACCTCTTCGGGAGTAATACCGTAGGGAGGAAACCGATGCTGTTACGCCGAATCGTGGCCTTGAATTTTCTGCTGCTGGCATTCGCCTTCAGCCTGCCGCTGTTGCAGGCGCAGGAAGAGGAACGCTCGAGGGAGATTCCTAAAGCTCCCAAACGCGACGAAGGCGCGGGACCTTTTGACCGTTTGATCCTGCGCGGGGTCACGCTGATTGACGGCACCGGGGCGCCGCCGGTGGGGCCGGTGGACATCGTTATCGAGAAGAACCGGATTACCCGAATTGTGAGCGTTGGGTTTCCCGGCGTTCCGATTGACGAAAAAGGCCGTCCCGAAACCGGGGACCGCGGCCGGGAACTCCTCCTGAACGGCCACTACGTCCTGCCGGGTTTTATCGACATGCACGGGCACATCGGCGGGCGCTCGCAGGGGACCACGGCCGAGTATGTGTTCAAGCTCTGGATGGGACACGGGATTACCACCATCCGCGACCCCGGCAGCGGCAACGGGCTGGACTGGAACCTGGAACACAAAAAGAAGAGCGAGCGCAACGAGATTACCGCGCCGAGGATTTTTGTGTACTCGTGGTTTGGGCAGGGCCGCGAGAAACCGATTACCACCCCCGAGGAAGGGCGCGCATGGGTGGCCGAAGTAGCGAAGAAAGGCGCGGACGGCTTGAAGTTGCAATCACAACCGCCCGATGTCATGGCCGCGATGCTCGACGAAGCGAAGCGGCAGGGTATTCGTGCCGGGGCGCACCTGCACCAGCTTGGCGTGGCGCGGTTGAACGTGCTCGACGCTGCCCGCCTGGGGCTGAACACCATGGAACATTGGTACGGTTTGCCGGAAGCGTTGTTCACTGACCGCACGGTGCAGGACTTCCCGCTCGACTACAACTACAACAACGAGCAGCACCGCTTCGGCGAGGCGGGAAGGCTGTGGAATCAGGCCGCGCCGCCGGGCAGCGAAAAGTGGAACACGGTGATGGACGAACTGCTTGCGCTCGACTTCACGCTCGACCCGACCCTGACTATTTATGAGGCCAGCCGCGACCTGATGCGCGTACGCCGGGCCGAGTGGCACGAGGAGTACACGCTGCCTTCGCTGTGGCGTTTCTATGAACCCAGCCGCCGCGCCCACGGCAGCTACTGGTTCGATTGGGGCACGGAGGAGGAGATTGCGTGGAAGAAAAACTTCCGGCTGTGGATGGCCTTCCTCAATGAGTACAAGAACCGCGGCGGGCGCGTGACTACGGGGTCGGACTCCGGTTTTATTTACAAGCTCTACGGGTTCGGCTATATCCGCGAGCTGGAGCTGCTGCGCGAAGCCGGGTTCCACCCGCTGGAGGTAATCCGCTCGGCGACGTTGTATGGCGCGCAGGCACTGGGCGCGGAGAAAGACCTGGGCACGGTCGAGGTGGGCAAGCTGGCCGACCTGGTGGTGGTCAAGGAAAATCCGTTGAAAAACTTGCAGGTGCTCTACGGCACCGGAGCCATCCATGTCAACGAAGAGAACAAAGCCGTGCGGGTGGGCGGCGTCAAGTACACCATCAAGGACGGCATCGTCTATGACGCGAAGAAACTCCTCGCCGATGTCCGCAGGATTGTCGCTGAGGCCAAAGAGAAAGAGAACTTTGCGATAACGCAGCCAGGAAATTAGGCCGCAACCCGGGAACGGTGTTGAGCATTACTGATCACATTTTATTCGGCGGGCTGGTGGTCGCTCTGCCATTGTTTGCCACCTTCTACATGTTTCCCC
Organism: uncultured bacterium; assembly: GCA_965371475.1. Lineage (GTDB taxonomy): Bacteria > Acidobacteriota > Terriglobia > Acidiferrales > 2-02-FULL-67-57 > CBDUYQ01. The sequence continues at coordinate 3,186 of CBDUYQ010000046.1, read as the reverse complement.
GTTTGCTGCAGGCGCTTGCCGCGGGGGATACCGGGCTCCGGCTGTTCACCTACAACCGGATAATCGTTCAGGGCTGGTTCTTTTTTCTGCTTATAGCGGGGCTCTGGCTCTGGCACGGGCGTCCCTTGGGGGAACTGGGTTTGCGCTTCGACGGGCGCTGGACGTTCTGGGCGGGGCTGGCGCTGGCAGCCGTTGCAGGTCTGGTGGTGAGCTTCGTCAACTACCGGTACCAATCGTCCGAGGAAGGGCGCGCGCGGCTCCGGGAGCAGTTGAAGGAGATAGTTCCGTTCCTGCCGCATAGCAAAGAAGAACGGAACCGTTTCTTTTTGCTCGGCGTGACCGCCGGGGTTTGGGAGGAAGCTCTGTTTCGAGGGTTCCTGCTCTGGTATTTCTCGCAGTGGATGGGGGTGTGGCTCGCGCTCGGGCTCTCGTCGGTGTTCTTCGGGATCGCACACCTGTACCAAGGCTGGAAAGGGTTTGTGCGGGCAGGGATTGCGGGGCTGGTGTTCGGGTCACTCTATGTTTTGACCGGATCGTTGTGGGTTTCGATGCTGCTCCACGCCTATGTGGATATCAACAGCGGCGCGACGGTGTTTGTCATGCTGAAAGAACCGGCTCCCTCGGCGCCTTCTTCCTGACAGGTCCATTGAGTCAGTTCTCCTGTAGTGTCCGGACTTCGATAGCGCCGCCGTAGCCCAGGTGCGGGCAGGTCTGGGCAATCTCGACGGCTTCCCGGTAACCGGCGGCCCGGATGACAAAGTAACCGGAAATGGTACGGTCTTCGGCAGCGAGCTTTTCCACTCGCGGAGCAACGGTACTTTCTTGATTGGGGTGGCGCAGGCGGCTGTCGTCGTTCAGTTCTTCTCCTTCGAGAAAGAGTCCACGCTTTGCTAATTCGCCGGCCCAGGCGGTGTACTCGGTGCGGAGGCGTTCCGGTGGGATGTCGCTTCGGAATGTCTCGGGCGGGTTGCGGAGAATCAGCAGGAAGCGCGGCAGTGAGCCAGCTTGATTTGCCGGGGTAGTGTTGCGGGTTTGCCACCAGAGGCCGGCCGACAGGCCGAGCAGAAGGGCGGCCGCGGTAGCAAGGGTCAATCGGACCCACCTGCCGGGCGATTCCCGGCCTTCGCTTTTTTGGCGCAGCAAGCCTTTGCGCCGGAGCGCACCTGCAATTTTTTCTTCCAGGTGAGCCGGGGGCGCGGCTTCGCGGGGAAGCGCTTTGAGGGCAGTCTGTTCTTCCGGGGTGAGTCCGTTTTTCAGTTCGTCGTTCATTTTCCTCCCCCTTTTGCTACTCCCGTTTTTTCTCTGGGGCTGCTGGACAAAAACGTACGGAGTTTCCCGCGTGCCCGCGAGAGCTGGCTTTTGGAGGTGCCGGGTTCGATGCCGAGGAGCCGGGCGATTTCTTCGTGGGTGAAACCTTCCACATCGTGCAAGACGAGGACTTCGCGGAAGCCCTCCGGCAGCCGGACGATGGCGTTTTCCAGGTCGAGCGTGGTGGCGGGTGAAGAGACGTTGCCGGCAGGATTCCATTCCTCCAGGTTGCCGGGAGCAGATTCGTTTCGCCGGGCCAGCCGCCGGAGGGTCTCGCGCGAGCAGTTGATGACGATGCCGCCGAGCCAGGTGCTGAGGCTTGAGCGCCACTCGAAGTCCTGCAAGCGTTCGGCGGCGCGTATCCAGGTTTCCTGCACCACGTCTTCTGCCTCCGCGTACCGGCGGCCCAGCAAACGGCGCGCCAGCAGGTAGAGCCGGGGGGTGTGCAGGCGGTAGAGTTCGCGGAAGGCGTCCTCCCGCCTGTCACGAAGAAACCGCCGGACCAGTTCACGGTCATGGCTTGCGCCGGATTCGGGCGTCGTCATTTTTTGTCCACCGATATGTGGCTGTCGCGGCCAAAAGAGTTGCACCGCCGCGTGGCAGTTATTCTCGTGCAACCCTTTCGCGAGCGCAAGTCACTCAAGGGCGGCAACAACAGATTTTCCTAAGGGAGGAAAAACATGAAACTCAGCAAACTGATAGGAGCGGGGCTTGTCCTCTGGATGGCGTGGCCGCTGGTTGGGCAGGATGCGGCAGAGGCACAAGGGGCGAGAGCGTGGCCGCTGTCCCGCGCCGAGGAGATTGTTCTGGCGGAGAGCGCCGGACCCGCGCACATCGTCAAGGACGCGACGATTTATGCGCTGGAAAAAGAAGGGTTCGTGGTGGTGCGCAAGGGCACAAACGGTTTTAGTTGTTTGGTGCAACGTTCGATTCCCGGCGCGCAGGAGCCGTTGTGCCTGGACAAAGAGGGAACCGAAGCTGTGCTGCCGCGCTATCTGGGACAGGCTCGTCTTCGGGCGCAGGGAATGAGTCAGGATGAAGTGCAGCAAAAGCTGGCCGAGGGTTTCCTGACAGGCAAATACCGGGCTCCGGGGCGGGCGGTGGTTTCCTACATGCTCTCCTGCGAGAACTGGGTGCCGATAAGCGCCACGCGGGCAATTCCTTATCCGCCGCATATCATGTTTTATGTGCCAAACCTGACCAGCGCCGACATCGGAGGCAACTCCCAGGACCCGTGGATGCCGTTTGTGGTGGATGAGGGAAGCCCGCACGCCATAGTCATCGTGCGAACGGGAGAGGACCCTTCCGCCCCGCGGTGTTCTCAGACAAAGAAGTAGGGGGTTAGCGGAGGACGACTCAGGGCCGCTGGCTTTGGGCGAGCAGCCAGCCGGCGAGTTCGGGTTCGGAGTAGGCGCGGTCCCAGATGGCGTGGCCCAGCCCCTTGTACTCGGTGTAGCGCACGTCGTTGCCATTTTTCTTCAACTCTTCTGACATCCGGCGGGCGCCGGTGGGCGGGATGGTGCGGTCGGCTTCGCCGTGGAATATCCACGCTGCGGTCTTTCCGATGCGCCGGGTGATGGTTTGGTAGCGGGTCTCGCCTTCGCGGCTGAGGTCCTTCAACGGGCGCACACCGCCGCAGACCGGTACCAGGGCGGCAAACCGTCCCGGGTGGCGGGCGGCAATGCCCCAGACGCCGTAGCCGCCCAGGGACTGCCCGGTGAGAGAGACGCGCCGGGGGTCGCCGTTGAATTCCTGTAACGCGGCGTCCAGCGTTGCCAGCGCCAGCTTTATCATTGCGGGTTCCAGCCAGGAGGTGACGGGGCGGGACTGCGGGAAGACTACGATGAAGGGGAAGCGTTTCGGGTCTTTGCGAATCGC
>CBDUYQ010000045.1:0-7729 GCA_965371475.1 uncultured bacterium | reverse complement strand
TCTCCCCGCCGGGCATCGACCACCGGCGCCAGCAACCCTTCCGCCTCCGCGGCTTCGCAGAGGGCTTCCAAATGACCCACCTCAACCACCGGCCGCCGAAACGTCTCCGCAAAGCCCTTGACCATCGCCAGCCCCACGCGCAGCCCGGTGAACTGCCCCGGCCCGGTGACTACCGCATAGACCTCCACGTCGGCCAGCGTTGTTCTGGCCTCCTGCAAAGCCTTTTCCACCCAGCGGAACAGCGCCACACCTATCTGCTCTTCCGTCCGGGGCGCGAGCAGAGTGACCAGCCGGTCATCCTGTAGCAGAGCTACACTCGGAGTTTTGGAACAGGTATCTACCGCCAGCATCCACATCACAGGGCCTCAATAAACAACAGAGACAATTATAGACTACCCGGCGCTTCCACCTTGCCCGGGGCCGTTTACATCGCCGCCCGCCTGCCGGATAATGAATCGCTCCAATGGGCAAAACCTCCTCCAAGCCGGCAGCACAGACCCCCTTGATGCGGCAGTACCTCTCCATCAAGGAGCAGCACCCGAACGCTCTACTCTTCTTCCGGCTGGGCGATTTCTATGAACTTTTCTATGACGACGCCGTGGTGGCGGCCAAGGAGCTGGAAATTACCCTGACCTCGCGGCAAAAAGAGCGCGGCGTCCCTGTGCCGATGTGCGGTGTGCCGCACCACGCCGCCTCCAACTACATTGGGCGTCTTATCCGGCGCGGCTTTAAGGTCGCCGTCTGCGAACAGACGGAAGCGCCCACTAAGGGCAAGAAACTGGTGGCGCGCGAAGTCATGCGCGTCATCACACCGGGCACGGCGATGGAGGCCGGGCAAATCGAACCCAACGACAGCAACTACCTGGTCGCCTGCTTCCCGGACGCCAAACGGAAAGCCGCCGGGCTGGCCTATGCCGAACTCTCGACCGGCGAATTTCGCGCCACCGAGTTCTCCGGCGAGGACTGGCACCCGGGGCTGCTCGAAGAGATTCTCCACCTGGCGCCGAGTGAAGTCCTGCGGCCTCAGACCGGAGAATTGACCGGGGAACTGAGCGGCGCCCAAATACTAAACAATGGCGCCACGGTCAACTTCGTGGAAACTCCACTGGAAGACTGGAACTTTGACCTCGACCACACCGAACAACTGCTCAAGGAACACTTCGGCGTCCAGTCGCTCGACGGCTTCGGCCTCACGGGCAAACCGCTGGCCATCGCCGCCGCCGGAGCCATCCTCCATTACCTGCGCGAAACCCAGCGCAAGGCCCTCACCCACATCGAGCGCATCGTCTGCTACCAGCAGGGCGACGCCCTCGTGCTCGACTCGGCCACCGTCACCAACCTGGAACTGACCGAACCCGTCACCGGCAACGACCGCGCAACCACCCTGCTCCACACCCTCGACGAAACCGTAACCGCGCCGGGCGCGCGCCTGCTCAAAAACTGGCTACTGCGTCCCTCCGTGCAGCAGAAGGAAATCGAGACCCGGTTCGACGCCGTGGAAACACTGGGCGGAGAAACCGTCGCTCGCGAAGAGTTGCGGGAAACTCTCAAAAACATCCGCGACCTGGAACGGCTGCTCGGCAAATGTACGATGGAAACCGCTACCCCGCGCGACCTGCTCGCCCTGCGGCAATCGTTTGAACAGTTGCCTGCGCTGCGCCAGCAGTTGAAACCTCTTTCCAGCCAACGCCTGCGAGAATTACATACTGCCATCGATGAAATGGCGGACCTGCGCCGGCGCATCGCCGAAACCTTGAGCGACAACCCGCCCGCCACCGTCAACGACCTGGGGATCATCCGGCCGGGCTGCCACACGGAACTCGACGAGCTGCGCAGCGTCCGCTCCAGCGGGCAGCAGTACATCGCCGAACTGGAAGCGCGCGAACGAAAACGCACCGGAATCAACTCCCTCAAAGTCCGTTTCAATAACGTCTTCGGGTACTACATCGAAATATCCAAAGCCAACCTCGACCGTGTTCCGGAGGACTACGACCGCAAGCAGACGCTGGTCAACGCCGAGCGCTACATTACGCCGGAACTCAAAGAGTACGAAGAGAAGGTCCTGACCGCCGAAGAGAAAATTTCCGAACTGGAGAAGCGCCTGTTCGCCGAACTCCGCAGTGCGGTGGCAGTGGAGGCGGCTCGCCTCCAACAGACTGCCGGCGCCATAGCGCAACTTGACGTGCTGGCCTCGTTCGCCCACCTGGCCAAAGCGCGCCACTACTGCCGCCCGTCGTTTACCGACTCTGGCACCGGCTCGGGCGAGTTGATGATTGTGGAAGGCCGCCACCCGGTAATCGAAAAACTGATGGAAGGCACCGGCGAGCGTTTTGTCCCCAACGACCTCTACCTGAACGACACCAGCGAAATGATCCTGCTGGTCACCGGCCCCAACATGGGCGGCAAATCGACCTACCTGCGGCAGGCCGCACTCACCTGCTTGCTGGCGCAGATGGGTTCGTTCGTCCCGGCGCGCGAGGCCCGCCTGCCGGTGGTGGACCGTATCTACACCCGCATCGGCGCATCGGACAACCTGGCGCGCGGGCGTTCCACTTTCCTGGTAGAGATGGCCGAGACGGCCACCATACTCAACACCGCAACGCTGAAAAGTTTAATCCTGCTCGACGAGGTCGGGCGCGGCACCTCCACTTTCGACGGGCTGGCCATCGCCTGGGCGGTGGTCGAGTTCCTTCACACCAGGACCCGCGCCAAAACCCTCTTCGCCACCCACTACCACGAACTGACCGAGCTGGCGGAGCTGCTCGATTCGGTGAGCAACATCCACGTCGAGGTAAAGGAGACGGCGGACAGCGTGGTCTTCCTCCACCGGATTTCTAAAGGCGCCGCCAACAAAAGCTACGGCATTGAGGTGGCTAAGCTGGCCGGGCTGCCCCGGGAAGTTATCGAACGCGCCCGGCAGGTGCTCCAGCGTCACGAGCAGCATGAAGAGGAAATTTCGCACGAACTCTCGCCCGGCGCAGCCGCTGCTGAACAGTTGCCGCTGCTGACCCCGCTCGACCAGAAAATTGTGGAAGAGTTGCGCCAAGTTGACCTCGACCAACTCCGCCCGCTCGACGCCCTGAACCTGCTGGCCGAACTCAAGAAGCAACTGGAGTAACCAACGTATGCGCGTAATCGGACTGATGTCCGGCACCTCCTGCGACGGCATCGACGTGGCTCTGGTGGAAATCACCGGGCACGGCCCCCGCGTAAAGGCGCAGCTCAAAAACTTCTGCACGTTTCCCTACACTAAGACCGTCCGCCAGGAGTTACTGCGGCTGGCCAACGCCAACCAGCAGCCAATCTTGCGTGTCACGGAAATCAGCCAGGCAAACTTCCTCCTCGGCGAACTTTTTGCCGAAGCCGTGATAAAGGCCTGCCGGCGGTTCCGCATGCCGCTGAAAAGAATCGACCTGATCGGTTCGCACGGCCACACCGTTTATCACCAACCACAACCGGAAATGTTTGCCGGCCATCGAATCGGCTCAACATTACAGCTTGGAGATGCGGCGGTGATGGCGGAGCGGACCGGCGCGGCGGTGGTTTCCAACTTCCGTCCCCGCGACCTGGCCGCCGGAGGCGAGGGCGCGCCGCTGGTTCCCTTTGTGGACTTCCTGCTTTACCGGCACGCGCGGCGCGGGCGGGTGGCACTCAACCTGGGCGGCATCGCCAACCTCACCGTCATCCCTGCTGCCGCAAAACCGCATCAGGTAATCGCCTTCGACACCGGGCCCGGCAACATGGTGATGGATGCGCTGGTGGAACACAGCAGCCGGGGCGGCCGGCGGTTCGACCGCAACGGGCGGCTGGCCGCCCGGGGAAAGATCCTTGCCCCTGCGCTGAGAGCAATGTTGCGTCACCGCTACTTCCGGCGGCCGCCGCCGAAGAGCACCGGCCGGGAGGAGTTCGGGGAGGAGTTCGTGAGAGAGTTTCTGCGCCGCACCCGGCGCGCCTCGCTGCCCGACCGTGTCCGCACCGCTGCCGAGCTTACCGTTCAGAGCATCGCCCGTGCGTTCGAACGTTTTATCCTGCCCCTCACGCCGACACACGAAGTTATCCTTGGCGGCGGCGGCGCACGGAATATTTTTCTGGTAAAGCGCCTGCAAGAGAGTTTGCCGGAACAAACCTTTCTACCCTCCAGCGACTTCGGGGTTCCCTCTGACGCCAAGGAGGCTTTTGCCTTTGCCGTGCTGGCTTACCAGACGTGGCACAACCAACCCTCCACCCTGCCCTCGGCGACCGGCGCACGGCACGCGGTCGTGTTGGGCTCCATCACACCGGGAAAAAGTTAGGCTTTATTCCAGGGCTTCGCGGATGTCAGCTTCATGAATGGGGCCGTCGCGCAGAATGCGCCAGTGGTCGCCGCGCACGTCCACTACGGTCGAGGGCATGAACCCGTGTGTCTCGCCGCCGTCGAGGATCAGCGGCACCCGGTCACCGATTTGATAGGCCACCTCGGCGGCACTCATGCAAGGGTCGTGCCCGGTCAAGTTGGCGCTGGTGCCGGTGACGGGGCGGTTGAAGGCATGGATAACCGCGCAGGGAATCCGAGCGTCGGGGATGCGCAACGCAACGCGCCCGGTATGCCCCGTGATTTTGAACGGCAGGCGGCTGCTGGCATCGACGACCATGGTAAAGGGGCCGGGCCAGAACTTCTCCGCCAGCCGGTAGAAGATGTCGGGCATCTCACGCGCCAGATTGCGGGCCTGCTCCACCTCCGCAATCAGGATCGGCAGGGCCTTGCGCTCGGGGCGACCTTTGATTTTGTAGATGGCGGTTACAGCGGCGAGGTTAAAGGGGTCAGCGGCCAGCCCGTAGAGGGTATCGGTGGGAATGCCCACCACCTCGCCGCGCCAGAGCAGTTCGACGGCGCGTTCGACATGCGACAGTTCGGGTTGTTCCGGTGACACTGTAAGGATTTCGGCCACGATGGTTTCCGGGTCTCCCACTGGCGGTAGAAATTCTACAGAAAGATACTGGCCGCAAACTAACACAGGGGTTCAAACGCCGTCAAGGTTCCCTGCGGTGCGCCAGCGGATGATAAGTGGACAGCCCCCCAAGGCTTTGTTAGGCTCGACTTCCGAGTTCGAAGAAGCCCGGTACCATGCCACCACCCGCCAAAACAGCGCCTGCTTTCCTGCGCAGCCCGCAGAACACCCTTATCAAGCGCTACCGGCGCGCGCTCCGGGGCGGCGAATTGACCGAAGATGGCTGCTGCGCCATTGAAGGCCTCCACCTGGTCGAAGAGGCTTTGCAGAGCCCGGGCGTCGAAGTTGTTTCCGTGCTGGCGGCGGAGTCAGCCAAGGACCGCTTGGGCAAGCTGGCGGGCAGCTACGGCGGTACTCTTCCCTGCCACCTGACCACCGGCAGAATTTTCAACTCGCTCTGCCAGACGGAGACGCCGCAGGGCGTGGCGGCGCTGGTCAGGCTGCCTAAACATAAACTGGATGATGTGCTGGCCACGCCTGCCCTGCTGGCGGTTGTGCTGGTGGGGGTGCAGGACCCCGGCAACCAGGGGACGATCCTCCGCGGGCTGGAAGCCTTCGGCGGCCACGCCTGCCTGCTCACCTCCGGCAGCGTCAGCCCGTATAACTCCAAGGCGGTGCGCGCCTCCTCGGGTTCGCTGTTTCGCCTTCCGGTATTTCCCAAGCTCTCACTCAATAAGGCGACGAAAGTATTCCAGCAGGTAAAGGCTACAACCATCGGCCTGTCACCGGAGGAAGGAACACCGCTGGAGGAAATCGACCTCACCGTCTCGGTGGCGTTCTTTGTCGGCGGAGAGGGCGCGGGGCTCCCGGCAAGCGTGCTGGGCGAACTCGATTTGACCGCGCGCATCCCCCTGGCCGGGCCGGTGGAGTCCCTGAACGCGGCCATGGCAGCCAGCCTGGCGTTCTATGAAACGGCACGGCAGCGGCGCGCAGGAAGAATGTAACCATGGGCCTGTTCGAACCCACACCGGCGGAGAAGGAGTTGCAGGCGGGCGCCCGTCCGCTGGCCGACCGCATGCGGCCGCAGAGTTTCGATGAGGTACTGGGGCAGGACCACCTGGTCGGGCCCGGCAAACCGCTGCGCATCCAGATTGAAAAGGACGAACTGACCTCGCTGCTCTTCTGGGGCCCGCCCGGTTCGGGCAAGACCACGCTGGCGCGCATCATCGCCACCAAAACCGCCAGCGACTTTGTTCCCTTCAGCGCAGTGCTCGCCGGCATCAAGGAAATCAAAGAGGTGATGGCGCAAGCGGAGCGCTCGCAGCACACCGGGCGGCGGACGGTCCTTTTTATCGACGAGATCCACCGCTTCAACAAAGCGCAGCAGGACGCCTTCCTGCCCTACGTCGAACGCGGCAGCATCATCCTGATTGGCGCGACCACGGAGAATCCGTCGTTCGAGGTTATCTCGCCGCTGCTCTCGCGGGTGCGGGTATACCAACTGGGAGAGCTGACAGTCGAAGACAACGTAGCACTGCTCCAGCGGGCGCTGAATGATTCCGAGCGGGGGCTGGGGAAACTCCCACTGGAAATCAAAGAGGCGCTGCTGCGGGAAATCGCTACCTACGCCAGCGGCGACGCCCGCAACGCGCTCACTGCGCTGGAAGCCGTTGCGCTGGGCGTGGAAGAGTCAGGCGGCAAGCGAGAGGTCACACAAGAGCTTCTGCAAGATGTTCTCCAGAAGCGCGTCCTGCGCTATGACAAGGCCGGCGAGGAGCATTACAACATTATCTCCGCCCTGCATAAATCTATCCGCAACAGCGACCCCGATGCCGCGCTCTACTGGCTGGGACGGATGCTGGAAGCGGGCGAAGACCCGCTCTATGTGGCCCGGCGGCTGATCCGCATGGCCTCGGAGGACATCGGCCTGGCCGACCCGCGCGCGCTGACTGTGACCATGGACGCGATGCAGGCCGTCCACTTTGTCGGGATGCCGGAAGGCAACCTCGCACTGGCCCAAGCCGCCGTCTATCTGGCGGTGGCGCCCAAGTCGAACGCACTCTACACCGCCTACAGCAAAGTGAAAGGGGATGTGGAGAGCACGGTGGCCGAGCCCGTCCCGCTGCACCTGCGTAACGCTCCGACCCGGCTGATGAAAGAGGTGGGTTACGGCAAGGGCTACGAGTATGCGCACCAGTTCGAGGAGAAAACCACCGGCATGGATTGCCTGCCGGAGGGCCTGGCCGGGCGGCGCTACTACCACCCCACGGAGGAAGGCTGGGAGGCGCGCATCCGGGAGCGGCTCGAGCAACTTTCTGCCGCCAGACGCAATCTCAAACAGAAGCAACCAAGCTCGAAACAGGGAAAGAAGAAAGAGAAGAAATGATCCGAAGGATACTTCGCACCACTGTGATGACCCTGATGGCAACCATGGCCGCAGGGATTTGCCTGCCATTGGCCGCACAACTCATTGAACCCCGGCTGATAAAAATAATCGATACGAAAAAAGACCTGCCGCAACTGGCCGCCTGGGCGCCGGACGGAATCCACCTGGCCTACGGCACCGAACGCGAGCTGCTCTCGCGCGCGGCCCGGCGGGGTCTTGAGAACGCCCCCAGATTCTACCCGGCGGAGGTCTGGCTGTGGCGCCTGGACGAACCCGACAAGAAACCGAAACGCCTGCTCGACTACCGCGAGGTGCGGGCGCTCAACTACCGCATCGACCGGCTGAGCTGGTCGCCCAACGGCAAACTGCTGGCTGCCGAAATGACCCACCGGCGGCTGGGCACCGCAACCTTCTT
>CBDUYQ010000044.1:0-7745 GCA_965371475.1 uncultured bacterium | reverse complement strand
TCGGTGATGCCGTTCTTGGCGCGTTCTTCCGGGGGGACAGAGGCGTGGGTCATAGTGGCCGGGTGCGAGATCAAGGTTTCCACCCCGCCCAGGCTTTCCGCCAATGAGCAGACGCGGACGTGCTTGAGCATGCGCTGCCCCGCTTCGAGTGAGCCGAGGTCGAAGGCCAGCATCGAGCCGAAGCCTTTCATCTGCTTTTTGGCCAGTTCGTGCTGCGGGTGCGATGGCAGTCCGGGGAAGTAAACCTTTTCGACCTTCGAGTGATTTTCCAGAAACTCCGCTATCGCCTGCCCGTTCTTGTTGTGCTGCTCCATCCGGCAGGCCAGCGTTTTGATCCCGCGGGAGACCAGCCAGCAGTCCATCGGGCCGAGGATGGCCCCGGCGGACTTCTGAATGAAGTAGAGGTCCTCATGGTGCTCTTTGTTGGCGGTAATAACCGCGCCGCCGATGGAGTCGCTGTGCCCGTTAAGGTACTTGGTGGTGGAGTGGAAGACAAAATCCGCGCCGAATTCAATCGGGCGTTGCAGGTAAGGGCTCATGAAGGTGTTATCCACAGCAACCAGGAGGTTGTGGGCCGAAGCCAGTTTTTTCATGGCGGCCAGATCCGTAATCTGCATGGTGGGGTTGGTGGGCGTTTCCAGGTAGAGCATCCGGGTATTGGGCTTGATGGCGGCTTCGACCTTGGCCGGGTCGGTGGTGTCCACCCAACTGAACTCCAGGTTGAAGCGGTGCAGCACCTTGGTGAAGAGCCGATAAACGCCGCCATAGACCGCGTGGGAGCAGACAACATGGTCGCCGGATTTCAGCAGGGAGATGACCGCATTGATGCCAGCCATGCCGGAGGAGAAGGCCAGGGCATTGCTGCCGCCTTCCAGACAGGCCAGGCTTTTTTCCAGCGCCGTCCGGGTGGGATTGCCGCTGCGGGCGTAATCATATCCCTTGTGTTTGCCGATTTCTTCCTGGACGTAGGTGGAGGTCTGGTAGATGGGAGCCACAATGGCGCCGGTGGAAGGGTCGGGTTCCTGGCCCACGTGGATGGCATCGGTAGCGAAGCCCATAAGGGTGTCTCCTTTTGTGAAAGCTGGAAGTTGCGCGGTGGCGGCTTGGTTCCGCCGAATACGACGTGGTAAACTTGTAACAGAACCGCCATGGATACCCTAGCACGAGGTTCGCGCACCTGTCTAAAAGGTGGAACACCCCTCCACGGGCCTTTCCGGGTTCCCGTCGCGCTTTTCCTTGTCCTGTTTTGGCTTTTCCCTTTATCCGCCTTCGGCCAAAAGTACAAGGACGTGGAGAATATCGGCAAGCGGAATATCAACAAGGGGTCGATGAATTTCTTTTCGATTGAGAAGGAGATTTCCTGGGGCCGGCAGTTGGCGCAACAGGTGGAACTCATCTCCCCCTTGCTGCACGACACAATGACCCAGGAGTACGTTGATTCGGTCGTCCAGCGGCTGGTGAGGAACTCGGATGCTTTTTCTCCTTTTACGGTCAAGATAATCGATTCCCGGGAGATTAACGCCTTCGCTTTGCCGGGCGGGTTTATTTACGTCAACACCGGGTTGATAGTCGAAGCGCAGTCGGAATCGGAGTTGGCCGGCATTTTGGCGCACGAAATCGCTCACGTGACCGCGCGGCACGCCACCAAACAGATGAGCAAGGGCAAGCTGTTCAAGTGGTTGACGCTTCCCCTGCTGTTTGTCGGGGGCGGCGCCGGGGCGGTTATCCAGCAGGGCCTCGGACTGGCGGGTCCCCTCACCTTCCTCAAGTTCAAGCGGAACGCCGAAAGGGATGCCGACCTGCTCGGTCTCCAGTATGCCTACCGCGCGGGATACGACCCGGCGGCCCTGATTGACATCCTGGAGCGGCTGGGCAATGAAGGGACCAAGAACCGGCTGGCGCGGCTTTTTACGTCCCACCCCATGAACGCCGGCCGCATCAAAAGAGCGCAGAAGGGCATCGCCGAGATATTGCCGGACCGCAGTGATTATGTGGTTTCGACGGCGGTTTTCGACCGGGTGAGGGGCCGCTTGGAACGTCACCAACACAACAAGTACCTCTACGATTCCGGCGAGGAAGACGATCCCCGTTTACGGCGGCGGACACAGTAGGGAGAGAAGATGACAAAGGGAAAAAACTGGAAGTTCGCGGCTTTGGGCCTGGCGGTTGTCCTGTTTTCCCCCTGGAGTGGGCCGGGGACTATCTTCGCCGATGACGATGATTTGGTTCGCCTCGAAATTATCCTGACAAGCAAGAAAACGGAAAAGCCCATCCGCGATGCGACGGTTTACGTCAAGTTCAAGCAGCAACGCCGCTTACGGAAAGACAAGCAGCGTGAGTGGAGCGTAAAGACCAACCGCGACGGCCGCGCGGCCATCAACGGACTGCCGGAAGGAACCGTGCTGGTGCAGATTGTTGTGCCGGGCTGGCGCACCTACGGTAAGTTCCATGAAATCAAGAGCCCGAAGCACAAGCTGGAAATCAAACTGGAAAAACCGCCGAAATGGTTTTAAGCCATTGCTCCGTGATGGTGCAATCCGCTTGAAGCGCAATCACGAGCGCCACTTACCGCTGCAATATTCTTCTTTTCCACACGCTTTTCAACATTTCTGTTAAAAAGTTTTAACGTGGCGGCGCCTTAAGCCTCTTCGGCGGGACGAGCTGTATCGGCAACCGTCTCTCGAATAGATTCTTCGCTTGTGAACCGGACCAGACGGTCGTAGTCGGCCCCCAGAAGCGTTTCCAGCTTCGTTGTATCCATAACGTAGGAGCCGGCAAAATAGGGAAGGGCCTCGGAGGGAACCGATGAGATGCCCAGGGCCCAAAACAGCCGGTAGAGCAGCGCCACAAGCCCGTAGAAGGGCAAACGGAGCATGCTCAGGCCTCCCAGCCGGGCGCAGTCGGCGGCGGTCACTGCCGGGCCGCGCCCTTGCAGGTTGAGAATAGTCAGCTCCCCAGGCTGATAAAGGTCGCACAGGCGGGCCAGGACGCGGGCTGCGTCTTCGATGTGCATGAACTGAAACAGGCCGGCATATTGCTTTCCCCTTGGGAGCAATAAAGGCAGCCGCCACCCTCTGCGCTGGACCCATTGACCCAAACTCCGGTGGGGATTGGGTTGGCCTCGTAGGGCCTGGGCTATGAAATTTTCGACGCCCTTTCCGAGAAATATATGCCCGCGCACGATGGTAACGGCGCACCCGCCCAGGCGGGGATGATATTGACGGCAGAGTTCATCGGTTTCCTTCTTGTGCAGAGCATAGGTGTAGGTGTGTGGGTTCTGGGGGAAATCTTCTTTGACCGGACCGGGCAGATTGGGCCCGTAGCTGGTGACACTGGAAAGATAGAGCAGGTGCTCCACCCGAGTTCGCTCCCGGTTGATGGCTTCGACGGCCTCCAGCAGGTGTTTTGTCCCCAGGACGTTAATTTCCCGCTTCCGTTCCAGCGTTAAGGCCTGCGTTCGCCAGGGGTCGAGCACAAATGCCAGGTGGATGACGGCGCGGACGTTGTGGGTCTCCAGCAATTCCAGGAGTTGCCGCGTGGCGTCCGGATGCGATATATCCAGGCGGCAGAAGGTCAGTTGTGGTTGGGGTTCCGTCGGGGGGAACAGGTCCACTGCCACCAGAGGCCGGTCAGCCAGCAGTCTTGCCAAGCGGCGTCCCACGTTGCCGGAGAGGCCGGTGACGAGAGTGGTTGGCGGGCCCGATGCGCCGGTTGGACGGTTTTCCATCGGCCATGTCCCCCTCAAGCAATCTCCGTAACCGCCAGTGTAGGGGATTCCCTGGCTGAAGGGAAGTGTTTCTCTTGATCCTTTTCACTCCAAATTGACGCCATTTGACCGGAATGTTAAATTGAGTAGAGCAACCGTAAACCCCTTTTCTTTGAGGAGATGGCAGCTTGACAGAATTAATTTGGGCCAACTTTAGTGCCCGTCCGGTCAGGACACTCCTGAGCGTCTCCGCTGTTGCGATACAGGTATTCTTGCTCCTGTTCATGATGGGCTTGATTGACGGCTTGATTCGAGAGTGGCGGGAGCGTGTGCAGGGAATCGGCGCGGATATTTTGGTGCAGCGCCCGAATGCCAGTCCCTTTTTTGCCATCGAGCCTGTCACGCTGCCTGCCCGGATGGGCCGGAACATTCGGCGCGTTCCCGGTGTCCGGGTGGTCTCGCCCGCTATTGCCATTCCCAATACCCGTGGTGTCAGCGTTATCTACGCCATAGATTTTGAAACCTTTAACCAGGTTGGCGACGGGTTCCGGTTTATCGAGGGACGTCCCTTTGAGGACGACTTCGATGTGATCATCGATGACATTAAGGCCCGCGATAACGACCTGCAAATCGGCGATGCGGTCAAGCTCTTCGACCAGCAGTGGCGGGTTTCCGGCATCGTGGAACGCGGGCGAGGCGCCCGTTTCTTTGTCCCCCTGCGCACCGCCCAGCGGATGCTCGATGTGGAAGGCATGGTTTCGATGTTCTGGGTAGAAACCGAAGAGCCCGGCTTGATGGACGATGTGCGGGAGGACATCCTGCAACTCATGCCCCGGCACACGGTCCGGCGCATGGACGAGTTCCTCTCCCTGCTGATGCCGGACAAGCTGCCGTTGGTCGAGCCATTTACCAACGCCATTATTATTATCGGTGTGTTGATTACCTTCCTGGTCGTCTTGCTAAGCATGTACACCATTGTCCTGGAGCGGACACGCGAAATCGGCATCCTGAAGTCCCTGGGCGCTTCCCGCTGGGATGTGGTCAGCCTGATGGTGCGGGAGGCGATTTTGATAGGTGTGATTGGGGTTATCGTCGGAGTGGCCTCCAGTTTCGGCTTCCGGGAGGTTTTCCTGGCCAGCCGGCCTACCATGGTCGTGGACATAACACTGGAGTGGATTCTCCAAGGTTCGGTGCTGGCCCTGCTGGGTTGCACTCTGGGGTCGTTGTACCCGGCCCTGCGGGCTTCCGCTATGGAGGCCATTGACGCTCTGGGGTATAACTGACCCACTGATAATGGAGTGCCATGCGCTGCCCAACACTCTTCCGGGGAAGACTTTTCCAGCCGGCGGTGGCGTCCTTCTGCCTTCTGGTTTTTTGCCTGTCGGCGTATTCTCAAGCGAGCAGCAGCGGGGAAAGGGATACCGCAGATGCTGTTGGACGGGAACTCATCCTGTCAGCCATCAAGGGGATGGGCGGCTTAACACCGCTTCGGAGTCTCCGCACACTGTCAGTCCTCAGCACGTCGAAGCAAACAACCCCGCAGGGTGACATTTCTCTGACGACGAAAGTCTCGGTGAAGCAGTTCCGGATGCTCCGGCAGGATACCGTCTCCACTTTCGGCACAGTGGCCATGCTCTACGACGGCAACGACGCCTGGCAGGTCACCGCAGAGGAGACCCAGGGACTCAATAAGAACAATCTCCGCCAACTCCGCAAGAGGCTGGCTCGTTCCCTGGAGCGTTTGTTGCTGGAAGCTTACGATGGCAGGCGGACGACAGAGCATCTTACGGTAAAAAACTCATCGGGAGAGACCGACGAAATCCTGGTGGTGGATGCCGCCGGCGATCGTGTGGTATTGACCATCGCCCGCGAGTCCGGTTATGTGACCCAGGTGACCTATGAAACCTTCTCCGTGACCGGCGAACCGGTGGAGGAAGTAGAACGGCGGTCCGATTTTCGTCCGGCGGGTGGTTTTGTGCTGCCGTTCAAAATTGTAACTTTCCGGCAGGGGAAGAAATTGCGCGAGACTACCGTGCATGACTACGCGTTCAACGAGCCGATGCCGGCGTCGCTGTTCACCCCGGCCGGGAACAGGATCGAAGTTCCGTAACCCCCACGGCAATCTCCCTGGCCGGTCCCGGTCCGAATTGACCTGTGCGCTCCGGCGGCCTACCATAACCCCAGGTGGCTTGGCCATTTGGCTGCTGGCCCTGTCCGGGAGGAAATACCATGGCGGTGAGGAAAGGTCCGATTATTTTCATTGCGGTGGCGGTGGTGTTTCTTGCCCTGGTGGTGTTGATCCGCCTCGGGTCCGGCGGCGGTGTGGCAGAGGGAACGGTTCTTTCCATCAGGGTGGCCGGGTCGATACCGGAAGAGGCGTCGGAGCAGTTTTTTGAGAGCGACGAGGTAGTCTTCCGCGAGTTGCTCGGCGCGGTGGAGCGTGCCCGGCAGGACGACGCCATTGCCGGCATCTCTTTCGAGGTGCAGAGCGGCCTCAACTTCGCCCAGACCCAGGAGCTTCGGGGAAAGCTCCAAGAGTTCGTTGCCAGCGGGAAATTCTGCGCCGCCTACCTGGAAGTTGCCACCAACCTGAGTTACTATCTGGCCAGTGCCTGCCCGGAGATTTACCTCACGCCTACCAGCAATGTCTATATGACCGGCTTGATGGGTTCCCAGACGTTTTACCGCGGGCTCTTCGACAAACTGAACATTTATCCGGATATGTACCACATCGCCGAGTACAAATCGGCGCGGAATATCTACACAGAGAAAGGGTTTACCCGTCCCCACCGTGAAATGGTTCTTTCGCTGCTTACCGGCTGGCAGGCCCAAATTGTGAAGGACATAGCGGAGAGCCGCGGCTTGGAAGAGGCGGCGGTGCGGCGTCTTCTGAGGCGGGGTCCGTTCCTGGCCACAGAGGCCGTCGAGAACGGTCTGGTGGACGAACTGCTCTATCACGACGAATACCTGGACCGCCTGCGAGAGAAGGCACAGACCAGCACACTGCAAACCATCGGCGTTGCACAATATGCCGGAAGCTCTTCATCCGTTGGCGCCTCCCGGGTGGCCATTGTGTATGCCACCGGCACCATTGTCCCCGGCAAAAGCCAGGAGAATTTTCTGGCCGGCCGGCTGATGGGTTCCGACACGGTAGCCGAAGCATTGCGGCAAGCCCGGCAGGACGACTCCATCCGGGCCATTGTATTGCGGGTGGACAGCCCCGGCGGTTCCGCTCTGGCTTCGGAAATTATCCGGCGCGAAGTTGCGCTGGCGCAGGAGACGAAACCGGTTGTGGTCTCCATGGCCAACCTGGCAGCTTCCGGGGGTTACTGGATTGCCATGTCGGCGGAAAAGATTGTGGCCGACCCGGGGACGCTGACCGGTTCCATCGGTGTCGTATTTGGCAAGTTCAATATCAAGGGGCTCTACAACCTGATCGGGATCAATACCGAGCACATCGCGCTGACCCCCAATGCGACCTTCTTCTACCCGTATGAAAACTTCACACCGGAGCAACGGCGCACCGTCAATAAATTTATGGGCGATATTTATCAGAATTTCGTCAAAGGTGTGGCCGCAGGCCGGGGCATGAAAATCGCTGAGGTAGAAAAAATCGCCAAAGGGCGGGTCTGGCTGGGCGCACAGGCTTACGAACTCGGATTGGTGGACGAGTTGGGGGGCTTGGAAACGGCTGTGATGCTGGCCAAGGAACTCTCCGGCATCCCCGCCGACCAGGCAGTCGAGCAGGTTATCTTCCCCCGGCCCAAATCTGCCTGGGAAAAACTGCGCGCGATGTTGTCAGGCTCAACCAAAGCGACTCTGAGCCCGGAGCAGCTTCTCAATATCCAGTCGCTCCCGCTGTTCCGGGAACCGGGTCTGGTATTGATGCCTTTTACTCTGGAAGTTCGCTGACCGGTTCGGGTGCAGACCGGGCGGCTTCGGGCGGCCACTCGAGGTCCATCCACAGCGGGAAGTGATCGGAAACATCCCCCTCGCGGACAATCCCGTGTTCACCAACGGCTACTCCGTGGCTGTAAAG
>CBDUYQ010000043.1:0-7746 GCA_965371475.1 uncultured bacterium | reverse complement strand
AGGGGCGTAGGCTTAACGGCTAAACCGCCGGTCTCCAAAACCGGATTTGGGGGTTCGAATCCCCCCGCCCCTGCCAAACAGGTTGGGAAGCAGGAAACGGAAACAAGGGCAGAGCAAACGGTATGAGAGCAGTCAAAGAAGTTGCACAGGCGAGTGAGCAGAGCACGGTCGGGAAGATCGTCGGCGGACCGGCGCAGTTTAGCCAGTTTCTGCGCGACGTGCGCAGCGAGATGCGCGGCGTCACCTGGCCCAACCGCGACGACGTGCAGTCCACTACCGTGACGGTGGTGATCACGACGTTCTTCTTCGGCTTCTATCTCGGCACGGCGCTTGACATCCCGTTTTCCCGGTTTATGCAATGGCTGCTGCAACTGGGCAGGACGTTGGTGCAATAGTGGCGGAAGCAACAAAACAGAAGCACTGGTACATCGTGCATACCTACTCGGGCTTCGAGCACAAGGTGGCCGAAAGCCTGCGCGGGCGTGTCGCCGCCTTCGGGCTGGAGGACAAAATCGGCGAGGTCAAAATACCCACCGAGCCGGTCATAGAAATGAAGGGCGGCAAAAAAGTTACCAGTGAGCGGATGTTCTATCCCGGCTACGTCCTGGTGGAGATGGAACTCGACGACCACAGCTGGCACGTGGTCCGCTCCACGCCACGCGTCACCGGGTTTGTGGGGACCGGGCTGACGCCGACGCCCTTGAGCGAAAAGGAAGTTGACCAGATTTTGAACCGGGTCGAAGAGGCGGCCGAAAAGCCCCGGCCCAAGCTCAGCTTCGAGCGGAACGAAACCATCCGCATCGTGGACGGGCCGTTCACCAACTTCACCGGCACGGTCGAAGAGGTCAACCTGGAGCGCAGCACGCTCAAGGTTATGGTCACGATTTTTGGCCGGGCCACCCCGGTGGAACTCGATTTTCTTCAGGTGGAAAAGGTTTAAGGAGCAGGAACAGCTATGGCAGCCCCGGCAAAAGGTAAAAAAGTTCTGGCGAAAATCAAGTTGCAGATTATGGCCTCCAAGGCCACCCCGGCGCCGCCGGTGGGCCCGGCGCTCGGGCAGCACGGCGCCAACATTATGGATTTCTGCAAGCAGTTCAACGACCGCACCAAGGCGAAGGAAAACGAAGGGTTGATTATCCCGGCGGTCATTACCGTCTATGCCGACCGGTCCTTCTCTTTCATCACCAAGACGCCCCCGGTGGCTGTTTTGCTCAAGCGCGCGGCCAACATCGCCAAGGGGTCAGGCGAGCCCAACCGCGACAAGGTCGGCAAGGTGACGATGCAGCAGGTGGAAGAGATTGCCAAAATCAAGATGCCTGACCTGAACGGCGCCACCATGGAGTCGGCCACCCTGCAGATAGCCGGCACCGCCCGTTCTATGGGCCTCGAAGTGGAAGCGTAAGGAGACGATTCGATGAGCAAGCCAGTTGCCCGCTCCGCCCGGAAGATTAAGGAGGCCCGCGCTCAGATCGAGCCGCGCCCCTATGCCATCGACGAGGCTATGGGCGTCCTCCAGAAGGCCAAGTTCAGCAAGTTCGATGAAACCGTTGAGATCGCCATCAACCTTGGAGTGGACCCGCGCCATGCCGACCAGATGGTTCGCGGCACGGTGGTCCTGCCTAACGGGCTAGGCAAGACTATCCGGGTTTGCGTCATCGCCGGCGGGGAAAAGGTTACAGAGGCCGAAGCGGCCGGCGCCGATATTGTCGGCGGAGAAGACCTGGTCAAAAAAATTCAGGGTGGCTGGATGGAGTTCGACGTCGTGATTGCCACGCCCGACATGATGAAGTTGGTAGGCCGTCTGGGCCGCGTACTGGGGCCGCGCGGGCTGATGCCCAACCCCAAGATCGGCACCGTCACTTTCGATGTTGCCAAAGCGGTCGAAGAGAGCAAGGCCGGCAAGGTGGAGTTCCGCGTGGAGAAGGCTGGCATTATCCATGTGCCGATTGGCAAGGTCTCGTTTGACCAGCCCAAACTGGTGGAAAACGCCAAGGCGCTGATTGGCGCCGTGGTGCGCGCCAAACCGGCGGCTTCCAAGGGCCGGTATGTCAAAAAGATTACCCTGACCTCCACTATGGGGCCGGGCATACTGGTGGACCCCGTCACGGTGGAAGCGGCGATTTAAGGTTTACGGGTTATAGAGGCAGGAGCGAGAAGATGGCTAAGAGTCGCGAAGAGAAACAGAAGGAACTCGAACACCTGAAACAGGAGCTGCATCACGTCTCTACCGTGGTGCTGACCACTTTCTCGGGTGTGATCGTAGAGCGCGACACCATTCTCCGGCGCGCCGTCGAGAAGGCCGGCGGCAAGTACCGCGTGGTCAAGAACTCCATTGCGAAGAGGGCGGCCGAGGGTACCCCGATGGAGGCCATCCTGAAGGACCTGAACGGTGTGAACGCCATCGCTTACACCAAAGGCGAACCGGTTCCGCTGGCGAAGGCGCTGAACGATTTTGCCAAAGAGGAAGAGGCGTTCAGCTTCCGGAGCGGCTTCGTGGACGGCCGCGTGGTCAGCATTGACGAACTGAAGGCTCTGGCCAACCTGCCCTCGCGGGAGGAGTTGTTCGCCAAGCTTCTGGGGCTGTTGCAGGCCCCGGCGCAGCGGTTGGCCAGTCTGCTCAATGAGCCTGGACGCCAGACCGCCGCCGTGCTCCAGCAGGGCGTGGAAGCGAAAAAGTTTTCTGATGGGTAACTGTTACACCAACGAAGTTTAGTTCTTAACAGGAGGAACACTGAAGTGGCTGAGAAACTCGATAAACTCGTAGAGGAAATCAAATCGCTCACTCTTCTCGAAGCGGCTGACCTGGTCAAGCGGCTCGAAGAAGAGTTGGGCGTCTCGGCGGCGGCAGCCGTTCCGGTGGCTGTGGCGGGCGCCGCAGGCGCCGGCGGTGCAGCGGCCGAGGAGAAGACGGAATTCAACGTCATTCTCAAGGAAATAGGCGGCAAGAAGATCAATGTTATCAAGGCCGTCCGCGAAGTCACCAGCCTGGGTCTGAAAGAGGCCAAGGACCTGGTGGATGGCGCTCCCAATCCGATCAAAGAAGGCGTTCCCAAGGACGAAGCCGACGAGATCAAAAAGAAGTTTGAGGAAGCGGGTGCCACAATCGAAATTCAGTAACCTCTACCGCCTGGTCTCACGCTAGGTCCGGGCAGGGGTGTCTTTGTACGCCGAGTGCGTCTAAAGGGGAAGTTTATGAGCAAGAGTGCGAACGGGAATGGACGTCCTGCGCGGTTGCGGCCGCGTCTCGATTTTTCCAAGATCGAAACCTCGATTCCGATTCCCAACCTGATTGAAGTCCAGCGCCGGAGCTATGTCCGCTTCCTGCAGATGGACCTGCTCCCGGCCGAGCGCGTAGACCAGGGGTTGCAGAGCGTTTTTGTCTCCGTATTCCCCATCGATGACTTCCGCGGGCTCTCCCGGCTCGATTTCGTGGACTACTCCATCGGCAACTGGGAGTGCAAATGCAGCAACCTGAAGGGCCTCAATCACCTGCGCACGCCCTGCCGCGGTTGCGGCGCCAGTCTCCGCACCGACCCCAAGCGCACCGGCGACATCATCTGCGGACAGTGCGGCACTCCCAACAAGAACGCCGTCGTGGTCTGCAACCGTTGCGGCGACCCTGTTAGCATGCAACTCAAGTACGGCATGGCGGAGTGTCAGGAGCGCGGGATGACCTACTCGGCCCCGCTGCGCGTCACCATCCGCCTGACCATTTATGACAAGGACCCCGATACCGGCGCCAAGTCCGTCCGTGACATCAAAGAGCAGGAGGTCTATTACGGCGACATCCCGCTGATGACCGACAACGGGACGTTCATCATCAACGGCACCGAGCGCGTCATTGTCAGCCAACTCCACCGCTCCCCCGGCGTCTTCTACGAGTCTGCCAACAGCCGCACCAGCTTCCTCGGCAAGATTATCCCGTACCGGGGTTCCTGGGTGGAGTTCGAATACGACACCAAGAACCTCCTCTGGGTCCGAATTGACCGTAAGCGCAAGCTGCTTGGTACAATTTTCCTCCGCGCCCTCGGACTCAATGATTCGGAAGAGATCCTGCGGACCTTTTACAGCGTGGAGACCATCAAGGTCGAAGACAAGAAATTCCGCTGGAAAGTTTCCGACGGGCTGGCCGGCCGTAAGCTCACCCGCGAAATCCGGACCAAGTCGGGCGACCTGCTTGCCTCCGCCGGGCGTATGATCAGCCGCAGCGTCCTGCGGGAAATTGAAAAATCCCGCTTGCAATGGGTAGAGGTAAGCCCCAACGACCTCGAAGGCGCTGTCACCGCCGCCGACATCGTGGATACCAAGACGGGAGAGGTGCTCATCGAGGCCAATGGTGATGTCACGCCGGAACATCTGGCCCAGGTACTGGATATTGGTGTGACCGAACTGAACCTGGTTTTCCCCGAGCGCGACAATGTCGGGAATGTCCTCAGCACCACGTTGCGCAAAGACACGCTCAAGAGTTCCCAGGAAGCGCTGATTGAAATCTACCGCAAGTTGCGGCCGGGCGATCCGCCCACCCTGGAAACCGCCACCACGCTCTTCCAGGGGATGTTCTTCGATGGCCGCCGCTACGACTTCTCGCGCGTCGGGCGGCTGAAGTTCAATATCAAACTCGGGCTCAATACCCCGCTCGACAACCGAACCCTCGAGGTTCGCGACTTTATCGAATCCATCACATACCTCCTCACCATGCGGAAGAACCCGGACGGAAAATTCCTGGCCGATGATATCGACCATCTGGGCAACCGCCGTGTGCGTTCGGTCGGCGAGCTGCTGGAAAACCAGTTTCGTATCGGCTTGGTCCGCATGGAGCGCGCCATCAAGGAGAAGATGTCCATCTACCAGGAAATCGCCACCGCCATGCCGCACGACTTGGTCAACGCCAAGCCGGTGATGGCTGCCGTACGCGAGTTCTTCGGCAGTTCCCAGCTCTCGCAGTTCATGGACGAAACCAACCCGCTCTCGGAAATCACCCACAAGCGCCGCCTCTCCGCCCTGGGGCCGGGCGGATTGAGCCGCGAGCGCGCCGGGTTCGAGGTGCGCGACGTCCACCCCACCCACTACGGCCGCATCTGCCCGATTGAGACCCCGGAAGGCCCGAACATCGGTCTTATCAGTTCGCTCTCCAGCTATGCACGTATCAACGAGTTCGGTTTCATTGAGGCGCCTTACCGCAAGGTCAAGAACGGCCGGGTGATTGACTACGTGACCGTTGTCAATGCCGGGGATACTTCTTTCAAAGTGGGCGACCACGTCGAGCGCGACAAGTTCTATGCCGAGAACGAAAAGCTGGCGTCCAAGAAACAGGGTGAGGGTGTGCCGTACTGTTTCTATTTGAGCGCCTATGAGGAAGACGGGTACGTCATCGCACAGGCCAACGCTGCGATCGACTCCCGCAACCGGTTCGAAGACGAAATTATTAACTGCCGTCTCGCAGGCCGCACGGTTCTCAAGAACCGCGACGAAGTGGAATACATCGACGTCAGCCCCAAGCAACTCGTCAGCGTGGCCGCCAGCCTGATTCCGTTCCTCGAACACGACGACGCCAACCGCGCCTTGATGGGTTCCAACATGCAGCGCCAGGCCGTGCCGCTGCTCCAGCCGGAAGCCCCGCTGGTCGGCACCGGCATGGAGCGGGTGGCGGCGCGCGACTCCGGCGCCGTGGTCCTCTGCCGCCGCGACGGTATTGTGGAAGCGGTGGACTCCGAGCGCATCCTGGTCCGCGCCGTCAGTGAGCGCGATGTCTCCACCATCTCGCTCGATATCCATGCCGACATCTATCCGCTCACCAAGTTCAAGCGTTCCAACCAGAACACCTGTATCACCCAGAAGCCGATTGTCCGGGTGGGGCAGCACGTCCATCAGGGCGAAGTCCTGGCCGACGGCCCCTGCACCGACCGCGGCGAACTCGCCTTGGGGCGGAATATCCTGGTGGCCTTCCTGCCCTGGCGCGGGTATAACTTCGAGGACGCCATCGTCGTCAGCGACCGGCTGGTCAAAGACGATATGTACACCTCGGTTCACATCGAAGAGTTCGACATCGAAGCTCGCGACACCAAGCTTGGGCCGGAAGAAATCACCCGCGACATTCCCAACGTGAGCGAAAACTTCCTCCGCAACCTGGACGAAGCCGGCATTATCCGCATCGGCGCCCACATCAAGCCGGGAGAAATTATCGTTGGCAAAGTTACCCCCAAGGGGGAAACTCAGCTCACCCCGGAAGAGAAGCTCCTGCGTGCTATTTTCGGTGAGAAGGCCGGCGATGTCCGCGACGCTTCGCTTAACTGCCCGCCGGGAATCGAGGGCGTGGTAGTAGATGTAAAAGTCTTTACCCGCCGCGGCGTGGAAAAAGACTCCCGCCACCAGATGATTGAAGACGCCAAGATTGCCCGCTTGGAAGGGAACCTGGAAGACCAGATCAGCGTATTGCGCGACGAGCGCCTCAAGCGTCTCGAAGATGTTTTGCGCGGACAGGATCTCCTCTCCGACCTGCACGACGAGAAGACCAACAAACGGCTGCTCTACAAGGACACCGAGCTTACTCGCGCAACCCTGGCCGGCATCACTGCCCGCAACCTCAAGCGGATGAAGCTCAAGGACAAGGACCCGCTGCTCAACGAAAAGATCGACGACATCGAAGAAAAGACCTCGCGCCAGATGGACGTCCTGCGCAAGATCACCAAAGAAAAGATCGAAAAGCTGCGCAAGGGCGATGAGCTTGCACCCGGCGTCATCAAGATGGTCAAGGTCTTCGTCGCCATGAAACGCAAGCTTTCCGTCGGCGACAAGATGGCCGGCCGTCACGGTAACAAGGGCGTCATCGCCCGCATCGTTCCGCAGCAGGATATGCCTTACCTGCCTGACGGCACCCCGGTGGAAATCGTCTTGAACCCGCTCGGCGTCCCTTCGCGAATGAACGTCGGGCAGATCCTGGAAACTCACCTCGGCTGGGCGGCCCGGGAAATCGGCCATCAAGTGGCCGACCTGCTCTCGGAGAACAATCGCGCCGAAGCTGCGCGCAAGTTCTATGCCGACAGCTTCAAGGGCACGGTGCTGGCCGGCCAGGTCAAGGCCATGATCGAGGAGATGAAAGATGCGGAGGTGCTCTCGCTCGCAGACCAGTGGAAAGACGGTGTTCCCATGGCCTCGGCGGTTTTCGACGGCGCCCGTGAAGAGGAGATCAAACACCTGCTGGAAGCGGCCAGGTTGCCCGCCGATGGCAAGACGGTGCTCTACGACGGCATGACCGGAGAATCCTTTGCGTACTCCGTCACCGTGGGCTACATCTACATGATGAAACTCTCGCACCTGGTGGACGATAAGATTCACGCCCGTTCCATTGGGCCGTACTCGCTGATTACCCAGCAACCACTGGGTGGCAAGGCTCAGTTCGGCGGCCAGCGGTTCGGCGAAATGGAGGTCTGGGCACTGGAAGCCTACGGGGCGGCTCACATCCTGCAGGAACTGCTCACCGCCAAGTCCGACGACATTTACGGCCGTGCCAAGATTTATGAAGCCATCGTTAAGGGCGAGGCCGCCATCGAGCCCGGCGTCCCCGAATCTTTCAACGTGCTGATTCGGGAGTTGCAGTCGCTTTGCCTTGATGTGGAGCTGATGAAGAAACAGAAGCCGGAAACGCCTTCGCAGGCGTAAGGTTTGGGAAAGTTTTGTTGATTTAAGGAGGTCTGCTTTGTACCGAAGCAACCCGTATGAACGTGGCCACATGGTGGCCGATTTCGA
>CBDUYQ010000042.1:0-7802 GCA_965371475.1 uncultured bacterium | reverse complement strand
TGAAACGGACTGTGAAACGGACTGTTGGGATTGCGGCGATACTCTTTGCCCTGTTGCTTCCCCTTGCGGAGGCGAGGGTGTCTGCTTTGGTACCCCCATCACCGAACCCTGTCTTCAAATCTGACCCGGAGCCAGCCGTTGCTCAACGCAGACGCCGGAGACGCCGCCGCCGTGGACAACGGCAGCCTACCGCAGCCCGGGTTCGGGAAATTCAGGTTGCGCTGGTAAAGGCCGGATACCTGAACGGGGAACCAGGCGGTGTTTGGGATGAGGCCACCAGTGCTGCTATGTCTCGCTACCAGAAAGACCACGATCTGCCGGTGACGGGGAAATCGGAAGCGCGCGCACTGATACTGTTGGGGCTGGGGCCGAAAACTGCGGGTCAGGGCGCACCGCGGCCGCGCAGCGCTCCTGAACCGGAAAAGGATGAGGGTCCCGAGCCGGTGGAAGGGAAGAACCGATAGGTTTCTTCGTTGCTGTCCCCAAATTGACCGCGCCTTTCTCCGTCTGCTACAGTCAAGTTTGTACCTTCCTGAAGGTATGAATCCAACCAGCAGCCCCTGAAACGTTCGAGGAGGAAACAGTTATGGCCGCCCCAAAGGAATATCACAACTACATTAACGGAGAATGGGTGGGTTCCCGTACCGGGGAGACGGTAGAAAACGTCAATCCTGCTAATACCAGTGAAGTTGTCGGAATATTTCCACGTTCGGACAAGTCCCAGTTGGAAGAAGCCGTGGCAGCCGCCAAGGAAGCCTATAAGAAATGGCGGTTGGTGCCGGCGCCCAAGCGGGCCGAGATCCTTTACCGCGCCGCGCAGATGCTGGTCGAGCGCAAAGAGAGTCTGGCAAAAGATATGACCAGGGAAATGGGTAAGATTCTGGCGGAGACACGCGGGGATGTGCAGGAAGCCATCGATATGGGTTTCTATATGGCGGGCGAAGGGCGGCGGCAGTTCGGCTACACGGTCCCCTCCGAGATGAACAATAAGTTCGCTATGTCAGTCCGCCAGCCTCTGGGCGTCTGCGGGATGATTACTCCCTGGAACTTCCCCATGGCGATTCCCTCCTGGAAAATCTTTCCGGCACTGGTGTTGGGCAATACGGTGGTGCTAAAGCCCGCCACCGACACACCGCTCTCCGCCTGGAATTTTGTAAAAATTCTTAACGAAGCAGGTCTTCCCCAGGGGGTTTTAAACCTGGTGTGCGGGTCAGGATCGCAGATTGGCGATCCTTTGATGCGGCACAAGGACGTCAGCGTGATTTCCTTTACCGGCTCGACTGAGGTCGGGCGGATGGTGTCGGAAGCCTGTGCGCCTGATTTCCGCCACTGCCACTTGGAAATGGGCGGCAAGAACATGATTATCATCATGGAGGACGCCCAGTTGGACTTGGCGGTTGACGGCTGTCTTTGGGGCGGTTTCGGTACTACCGGGCAGCGTTGCACGGCCACCAGCCGCGTAGCGGTGCAAAAGAGCCTCTACAACAAGTTCCTGGATAGGTTCGTGGAGCGGGCCAAAGCCCTCAAGGTAGGTAATGGGCTGGACCCGGAGACGCAGATGGGTCCTGCGGTTAACAAAAGCCAGCGCGAAACGGTTGAGAAGTATGTGGAAATCGGAAAGAACGAAGGGGCCAATCTCCTCTGCGGCGGAGAAGTGTTGACGGGCGACGATTACGACCGGGGCTGGTTCTATGCGCCTACCGTCTTTGGTGATGTGGATCCCCAAATGCGTATCGCGCAGGAGGAGATTTTCGGGCCGGTCGTGTCCGTCATCCCTGTAGAGAGCTTCGAGGAGGCGGTGGACGTAACTAACAATGTTGCCTTCGGTTTGTCCGCTTCGATTTATACGAAGGACGTCAACCGGGCTTTTGCCGCCATGCGGGATATCAACACCGGAATCGTGTACGTCAACGCCCCGACCATCGGAGCGGAAATTCAGTTGCCCTTTGGCGGCACCAAGCAGACCGGGAACGGTCACCGTGAGGCGGGCGTTGCCGGGATCGACGTGTTCTCGGAGTGGAAGTCCATCTATGTGGACTTTCACGGGAGCCTGCAACGGGCACAGATTGACTAGTGTTCGGTTCGAATTCTTGACGATGCTGGGGAGGTTGGCTAAGATTGTAAGTGAGTAATATGACTGACTCCGAAATTGCCGGACGCGACCAGGATATCCTCGCCGCCGTGGTGCGCACGCACATCGCTACCGGCGGGGCTGTGCCTTCTGCTGAGGTCGCCCGCCGCCACGGCAGGATTTCTTCTGCCACGGTGCGCAATGTCATGGTCAAGCTGGAGCGGGAGGGTTATCTGCGGCAACCGCATACTTCGGCCGGCCGCATCCCGACCCTGAAGGCTTTCGAGCTGTTTGCCCGGCGCATGGCCTTACAGGCCCGATTGAGTTCCCGCGACAAGAACCGCATCGACGGCCTGATGACGGGCGAGGACAGCGCCGCCGAGAATCTGGTGGAACGTGCACCTCATGCGTTGTCGGAGTGCTGTCACGGTGTGGGCCTCCTGGTCCTTTCTCCGCTGTCGCAGACTGTGCTGGAAGAGATCCGGTTCGTCCCGCTGGCGGGAAACCGGGTGTTGGTGGTGGCGGTCACGCAGGCAGGGTTGGTGCGCGACAAGGTGGTCCGGACCAAAGAACCCTATGCCCGGGACGAACTCGAGCGGATGACCGTCTATCTCAACCAGCATTTTTGCGGGTGGACGCTGGAGGCGATTCGGGAAGAGATGGAACGGCGGGTCTCCGCCGAACACAGCCGTTTTCTGGAGCAGGCATTTGCGCTGTGCGAAGAAAGCCTCGACTCGGTCGCCGAGCCGGGTTCGCTCCACCTGGAAGGCGTTGCGCACCTGCTGGAGCAGGCCGAGCCGGCTGACCCGGAGGCTTTGCGGGACCTCTTGCAGGCATTGGAGGAGAAGCGGCGGCTGGCCGCCTTCCTGGGCGAATGCGTCGAAGAGCCGGAGGCCTCGCTGAGGATTCTGGTCGGGCTGGAGGAGCTTTCCCCGGCGATGAAGGATTTCACTTTGATTGGAACCTCTTACGGAGGCCAGCAACACCCCAATGGCTGGCTGGGTTTTCTGGGTCCCGCCCGTATGGACTACGCCCGGGCCATCACCGTGGTCCAGTACGTCGCGGCGAAGTTGAACCGTTCCGGGGTTCCGAACTGACCCGCCCGCAGGGATTCACAGAATCATGGAAAAGCAAAAAATCACGCCGCTGGAAGCGGAAAAAACTACCGAGGAAGCCACCCCCGAGCCTGTCGGCGAGCAGGAAGAATCGGTGGACAGTGCCGAAGAGTCCGGCGCCGCCCCGGAGGCCGCAACTGTCCTGGTAGAAGAGCTGCTCCAGCAAAGGGAAAATGAGAAAGCGGATCTCTATGATCAGTTACTCCGGCAGCGCGCCGAGTTTGAAAATGTCCGCAAGCGGCTCGACCGCGAAGCGGAGGAGAAGCGGCAGTTCGCTGAATCGAAACTGGTGGAATCGCTCTTGCCGGTGCTGGACGGGCTCGAGCGGGCACTGGCCTCTCTCCCCGATGGCGGGCCGGAAGGTTTCGGCCAGGGTGTGGAGTTGGTTTACCAGCAGTTTCTCGACACGTTAACGCAGGCGGGGCTGAAACCGTTCGAGTCGGTCGGGCAGCCCTTCGACCCCTTTTACCACCATGCCGTCGAGCGCGTAGAAACTATCGAGCACCCTGACCACCAGGTACTCGAAGAAATGCAGCGCGGCTACCTGTTCAAGGACAAGGTCCTGCGCCCGGCGCTGGTCAAAGTGGCCGTCCATCCGGCGGATACCGCGGCGGATGAACCGGTGAACTAACCGCCATGGTCCGTGCCAACACTACCCGCGACTACTACGAAATCCTCTCGGTGGAGCGCGGCGACTCCGAAGACCAGATCAAAAAAGCCTACCGCCGCGCCGCCATGCAGTGGCACCCGGACAAAAACCCCGATAACCGGGAAGAGGCCGAGGAGAAATTCAAAGAAGTTACGGAAGCCTACTCCGTCCTGATTGATTCGCAGAAGCGCCAGCAGTATGACCAGTTCGGCCACGCCGGCTTGGGCGGAGAGAGCGGGGGGTTTGACCCGTCCAAGTTCACAGATTTCTCCGATATCTTCGGTGATTTTTTCAACTTGGAAGACCTGTTCGGCTTCGGGGGACGCCGGGGGGGGAGCAGGCACGGCAGCGACCTGCGCTACGACCTCGACCTGACATTTGAAGAGGCGGCTCGTGGGCTCACCACCAAAGTCAAAGTTGCCCGGGAAGAGGGGTGCCGGGAATGTCAGGGCACCGGCGCGCGTAAAGGGACGAAGTTGACAACCTGCTCGGCCTGCCGGGGGCAGGGGCAGGTCCGTGCGCAGCGAGGTTTTCTGGTGATGGCGCACACCTGTCCGCAGTGCCGCGGCGCTGGGCGGGTGGTGCTTGACCCCTGTCCGGAGTGCATAGGGGCAGGGCGGGTGCAGAAGGAGCGCACCCTTGAGCTTACGATTCCTCCCGGTGTGGATAACGGGACCCGGCTCCGCGTGCCCGGTGAAGGCGACCGGGGGCCGCAGGGAAGGTTGAACGGCGACCTCTACGTCGTCATGCACGTAAAAGATCATCCCTTTTTTGAACGGCGCGGGGCGGACCTGTTCTGTTCCATCCCCATCAGTTTTCCGCAGGCGGCCATTGGCACCCAGATTCGCGTGACCACCCTCGGAGGAAGGCAAAATTTGAAGGTGCCCCCCGGAACACAAAGCGGTACCGTCTTTCGGGTTCAGGGTAAGGGCTTCCCGCGCTTGAACGGTGGTGGGCAGGGCGACCTCTATGTGGAAATTACACTTGATGTTCCGCGCAAGTTGACGAAGGAGCAGAAACGCCTGCTCAACCTGCTGGATGAGAATCTGCCGCGTGCCAATCGTCCGGTAGAGAAAGCGGGCCTGCTCAACCGAATCAAGGATATCTTTCAGTAGTTCCCGGCTCCCTTTCCCGCCGGAACCCTTACAATAGCCTATGGCCCGGCGGCGTTTTCTGGTGGAAAAGTTCGAGGAAGGGAAAGCCTCGCTCCGGGGCGAACAGGCCCGTCACTTGGCAAAGGTCCTGCGCGCCCAACCCGGGCAACTCCTGGAGCTTTCTGATGGCCGCCAAGTTTGGCTGGGCAGGGTGGAAACTGCCGGCCCCGGCCTGGTGGAATTCACGCTGGTGGAAAGGCGGGCAGAACCTGCTTCCGGCTTGCGGGTTGTTCTGCTGGTTTCTCTGATCAAGTTCAGCCGGTTTGAAACTGTCCTGGAAAAGGCAACCGAGCTGGGAGTGACGGAGATTGTGCCTTTGCAGGCAGCTCGGAGCGTAAAACATCTGACGCAGGCTGCCCGGGGACGCACGGTGCGTTGGGAGAAAATTATCTTGAGCGCCGCGCAGCAGGCGCGTCGGGCGGAGCCCCCGCGGTTGGCGCCCCTGATGTCACCCGTTAATGCATTTGCAGAAGCCACTGCGAGTGCAAGGATTTTACTCTCAGAAAATGAAAGTAGTCCATTGTTGCGGGCGGCCTTGGGTGAGATTGGCGTCTCCTTCACCGGCGCTGCCCTGGCAATCGGCCCCGAAGGCGGCTGGACCGGCGAAGAACTCGACGCTGCCCGGGAGGCCGGTTTTGTGGAGGCTTCGCTGGGACGTAATATTCTCCGCACCGAAACCGCTGCCCTGGCCGCGCTGGCCGTCATAACGCACGAACTATTGGTAGCCGGTGAAAAGGATTGATTGCTTGCGGGGGCTATCACCATCGTTCATAATGCCGGGCGGTTTGTCCTTATGAATAAGCCAACAAGACACTGTGCCGGAAATATTTTCATTCTGTCGCTGGGGCTACTCGTTTTTGCCGGGGCGCTCACGGCGCAGCAACAGCCATTGATCACGCAGCCAGCCGAAGCTGTCCCGCCGGGCACGTTGCAGGTTTCATTCGGAGTAGAGTTCCTGCAAAACGCCGAGTTTCCCCAATCCGGGTTGGGGGGCGACCTGACCCGCGCCGGGATATTGAACCTTCATTGGGGCATCAGCAACGCCGTCGAGTTGCAGGTGCAGGGAGTGTTGCAGAACTTTCTCACCGTGGAGTCGGTGCAACCCGCCCTGATTACGCCGGTACTGGATCCGGGCGGGACTTCCACTTCCGATGTCGGCGATTTCACGCTGGCCGTTAAAGTTCATCTCCTTCGCGAAAAAGAGAAACGGCCGGCTTTTGGCATCCGGTTTTGGTTCGAGATGCCCAACACGGATGAAGGCCGCGGCCTGGGCCTCGATACCACCAATGTTTTCTTCTCCATCCTGACGCAGAAGCACATCCGCAAGCTGAATCTGTTCAGTAATCTCGGGGTGGGCATTCTGGAAGCGCCGGGCGCTTCGTTCACGCAGAATGACGTGGTGCTCTACGGCCTCGGCGGGACGTACCCGATGGGCTCGAAGGTGAACCTGGTCGCTGAGGTCAACGGCCGCTGGAGCACACGCGACGTACCGCTGACAAGCGAGTTGATTGGCACCGGCAGCCGTTCACAGGCGCGGCTGGGGTTTCAGGTGTCTGCCGGGGGACTGCGTTTTGATGTGGCCGGGATAGCCGGGCTCACCGGCCGTGACGCCGATTCCGGCATCGTTGTCGGTGTCACCCGGGTCTTCAGTTTCGGAGGCGGCGAATACCCGCGCTAGGGAATTCCGCCGCGAATTTTTTACGAAGAAAAGTAGAGCCGCAAAGTCGTCCACACAATTTTGCCGCCCGCCGCCGTGGAGTTTATCCAGTGGCCGGAGATTTTTGACTGTCCGCCCAGCCGTGGGCGGTAGCGGACGGGGACTTCCTGAACCCGCAGGCCGTGTTGCAGGGCCTTGACCTGCATCTCTACTGTCCAGCCGAAGTTAGGGTCGCGCATCCGCAACTTTTTCAGGCTCGAACGCCGGATGGCGCGGAAGGGCCCGAGATCGGTGTAGCGGTAGTGGTAGAGCAGGTGAATCAGTCCGGTGAACGCCCGGTTAGCGAGCGCCTGGTGCCAGTGGAGTGCGCCGGCTTCCCGGCGGCCCAGCGCCCGCGAACCAATTACCAGGTCGGCTTCGTCGCGGAGGATGTGTGCAAGCAGCGCGCGCGCTTCTTCGGGGTAGTCGCTGCCGTCGGCGTCAAGAAAGAGGACAACCTCGATGTCATCGGGCAGGGCGGCGATTCCGGCCAGGCAGGCTCGGCCATAGCCGTGCCGGGGTTCGGAAACCACGGTAGCGCCTCCCGTACGCGCCACTTCCGCCGTGCTGTCGGTGCTGCCGTTATCCACAACGATGATGGTTCGAACGAAGTCGCGCGGCAGCTCTTTCAACACCCGGCCGAGGGCTTCCTCTTCGTTCAGGGCGGGGATGATAGCGGCCACTCGGAGAGGCAGGGTGGCGGCCTTGGGTTCTTCCATCAGCGGAAAGCCCCTCTTGCTAGTCGGGAAGGGCTGCTGTAGAATACATTTCTCAGGATGGGTACTGAGAAACTTTCCGTTGGCCCGCCGGGCCGTGACGATGCTCCTGAGGCGCGCAGTTCCCGCCGCCCGTCTTTTCCTGCTATCCATTGGATTCGAGACCTTTTCATCGCCGTTGCGCTCGCCTTGGCCATCATTACGTTTGTCTATCAACCCGTCAAGGTCGAGGGCACCAGCATGACCCCCCGCCTCTCCGACCAGGAGCGGATTTTCATCAACAAGTTCGTTTACGCCTTCACGCGCATCGAGCGGGGTGACATCGTGGTCTTCCGCTTTCCGCGCGACCCGCGCAAGTCGTTCATCAAGCGCGTAGTAGGGTTGCCGGGCGAAGCGGTGGA
>CBDUYQ010000041.1:0-7807 GCA_965371475.1 uncultured bacterium | reverse complement strand
TTTTCTGCTGAGCGCCAACCCGCTGGAGTGGGTGGGACGGTGGAAAAGTTTTCTCCAGCAGGGCCTCGATACGGCGGCGCGGAGCGAGATTTCCATTGGCTCTCCGATCATCGGTTCCACCGGGTTGCTGGTCCTGCAACTGGCCGGGCCGGTACTTTTGCTCATTTGGATTGTTGCCACGCTAAGTCTGGCCGGGCAGGGCGGATTTGTTTTTGCGCCTGCGGCATTGCAGCCGCAGTGGGAGCGCATTAGTCCGGCGGCAAATTTGAAAAAGTTGTTTTCGCTGTCGGGTTGGAGCCGGTTGCTGCGGTCGTTCGTGCCGGTGGTGGCGCTGGCCTGGTTGTTTGTGGACATCCTGGTCCGGGAGTGGGCGCCGTTGGCGGCGGCCACGCGCATCCGTCCGGGGGCTTCCGCTCCCATCCTGCTGGGACTGCTGTTTGAGATGGCCTGGAAGGGCGGGCTGGTTCTGCTGCTCTGGGCGGGGGCGGATTACGCGTTGCAGTACTGGGACTACGAGCGCAGCCTGCGCATGACCAAACGCGAGGTGCGGGACGAGCGCAAGGAAACGGAAGGGAACCCGGAAACCCGCAGCCGCCTTCGGCGCGCGCAGCGGCGGTTGCGGCCAGGAAAGCAAGGTTTATCGGTGAGGGCCTAAAGACCCGTGACGGACGAACAAACAATCTGGCAACGCCTGAGGGGTTTCGCCCCCGAGTGGATTCTGCCCGTGGCGGCGGTCAGCATGGTGTTTGTCATGCTGGTGCCGATGCCGGCTTGGACGCTGGACGTGCTGCTGGCCATGAGCATTACGCTCTCGGCGCTGGTGCTGCTCTCGGCTCTCCAGATTCAGCGGCCCGTGCAGTTTTCTGTCTTTCCGGTGTTGTTGCTGTTGCTGACGCTGTTCCGGCTCTCGCTCAATATTTCCACCAGTCGCCGCATCCTGCTGCACGGTGCGGACGGACCCTCGGCGGCGGGCAGCGTCATCGAAGCCTTCGGGCAGTTTGTCGTTGGCGGCAACTATGTGGTCGGGTTCGTTATTTTCCTGGTGCTGATTGTCGTGCAGTACCTGGTGGTGAACCACGGCGCGGTCCGGACGGCGGAGGTGGTCGCACGCTTTACGCTCGACGCTTTGCCGGGCAAGCAGATGGCCATTGATTCCGACCTGAGTGCGGGTCTGATAACCGAGGACGAAGCGCGCGCGCGGCGGCAGGGCGTGGCCCGCGAGGCCGAGTTCTACGGCGCCATGGACGGCGCAGCACGGTTCAACCAGCGCGACGCGCTGGCCATACTGCTGATTACCGGCATCGATATCGTCGCCGGGTTTCTCATCGGGGTTTTGCAGTTGGGGATCCCGTTCCGGGAAGCGCTGCGGACCTACACCATTTTGACCATCGGCGACGGCCTGGTGGCGATGATTCCCTCGCTGCTGGTGGCCGCCGCGGGCGGCATTGTGGTGACGCGCGCCACCTCCGACCAAACCATGAGCGAAGACTTGGGGGAACAGTTGTTTGCCCGCAGCCGCCCTTTGTGGATTGTCTCCGGCGTGATGCTGGCACTGGCGTTGATTCCGGGGCTGCCGAAGTTTCCCTTCTTCCTGATGGCCACGGGCGCCGGCTTCTTGGCCTGGAAGGTTCAGGAGCGGGCGCCACAGGAAGATGACGCCGGCATAGTAACTTTGGCGGCTTCGTCCGGGCCGGAACAGTTTGACGACCTGCTGAAATTAGACGACCTCAGCGTGGAAGTCGGCGTCGGGCTGGTGGCGCAGGTTGAGGAAAACCAGGGTGGGCAACTACTGCCGCGCATCCGGGCGATGCGCCGCCATCTGGCCGCCGAACTCGGGTTTGTGGTCCCGCCAATTCATATCACGGACAACGTCCGGCTGCGGCCGCGGGAATACGTCGTGAGCCTGCGCGGGGTGGAGGTTGCGCGGTGGGAGATGTTCGGAGAGCGGTTGCTGGCCATCAGCTCCGAAGACCCGGCGCCGCCGCTGGAGGGTCTGGAGACTACCGAGCCTGCCCTCGGAGTAACGGCCCGTTGGATTGAACCGCAGTGGCAGGAGCAGGCGTTGGCGGTGGGGTATGCCGTGGTGGACCAGACCTCGGTGATGGCGACTCACCTGGCCGAACTGGTCAAAGAACATGCTCACGAGTTGCTCACCCGTCAGGAGACCCAGCGGCTGCTCGACGCCGTGGGAGAAACCCAGCCCCGATTACTGGAAGAGTTGGTGCCGCAGCGGATGACCCTGGGAGAGATCCAGAAAGTTTTGCAGCAGTTGTTGCGCGAGCAGGTCTCCATACGTGACCTCTCCACTATTTTGGAAATGTTGCTCGACACCGCCCCGGCCAGCAAAGACCCGGTGGTGCTGGTCGAAGCCGTGCGGCAGGCGTTGGGACGCCGTCTGGTGCAGCCGCTGCTGGCCGGTGACGGCAACCTGAAGGTTGTGGTGCTGGATCCGGAGCTGGAAAGAGAGATCTATCAGGCATTTGTCTCGCCAGGCTCACAGGGGCCTTCAGCGGCCTTGCAGCCGTCGTTTCTGCGGCGGGTGCTGGAAGGGTTGCGGGGGTTGATCGGGGAGCCAATGGGGGTGACCTCTCCCGTTTTGCTCTGCCAGTCTCCGGCGCGGTTTCACCTGCGGCGGGTGCTGGAACCTTTTCTGCCCCGCGTTGTGGTTCTCTCGCCGGGCGAGATTCCATCCATAGTTTCTGTACAGTCCCTGGGGATTGTTCGATAGTTCGATAGGAGGTTGTTTTGACCAAAGGAACGACGAAAGCGAAAGGGAAGAAATCTCCCGCGACGGGGGCGGACCTCCAGAAGAAAAAAGGCAAGGCGCTCTGCCGGGAAGAACGCAACACGCTCCTGCTGGAACAGTTGCCGCAAGTGCGCTACATCGCCCGGCGGATTCACGACCGGCTGCCGCAGCACGTCTCAGTGGATGACTTGATCCACGCCGGCATCCTCGGATTGATGGACGCGATTGAGAAGTATGACCCCGGCAAGAACGTGCAGTTCAAGTCCTACGCCAAGTTCCGCATCCGCGGCTCCATCCTGGACAGCTTGCGGGAACTGGACTGGAGTCCCCGCGAACTGCGCAAACGCGCCCGGCAGATTGAAGAGGCGCACCGGAACATCCGGGCGGCCAAGAACCGTCCTGCGACCGAGCCGGAGGTGGCCGATGTGCTGGAGATGAGTCTGGATGATTATCAGCAGTTGCTCGGTGAAATTCGCGGGCTGGACCTGGGCAGCTTGCAGGCGGAAGCCGGCGAAACAGGCCGGGAAGACGAAGTGGTGACGGCGCTGCCCACGCCGCCGGAACTCGACCCGTTTGCGCTGACCGTGCGGGCAGAGACCAAGCACCTGCTGGCGCAGGCCGTCAGGGATCTCAACGAAAAAGAGCGGCAGGTACTCGCACTCTATTACTTTGAAGAACTGACCATGAAAGAAGTTGGCGCGGTGCTGGGGGTGGGGGAATCCCGGGTGTCCCAGATCCATTCTGCCGCCCTGATTCGGGTGCGGGCCCGGTTGCGGGACTTATCGGCTCAGCCGGGCTTGTCAGTGGAGGAGTTGCTGCCCTAGCCCGGTTAGTAGGGAGAAACCATGAAGAAGATTTCCAGCCAGAAAGAAGTGGAAACAATGCTGCGGGCCTCGCGGGCCCGGAGCCGGACGCATGACCCCGACCGGGCGCGTGAAGTGGTTCCCTGGGAGGTAAACCGGGGTGGACGGTTCAGCAAGGAACAGCTCCTGGCTGTCCGCAAGCTGCACGAGGTCTTGGCCGGGAATTTGACCCGCTCACTGGGGACGTACCTCGGTGTTCCGTGCGAGGTGAAGGTTATTTCGGCGGAAACGTTGTCCTATGGC
Organism: uncultured bacterium; assembly: GCA_965371475.1. Lineage (GTDB taxonomy): Bacteria > Acidobacteriota > Terriglobia > Acidiferrales > 2-02-FULL-67-57 > CBDUYQ01. Next base: position 3,955 of record CBDUYQ010000041.1, on the reverse strand, counting down.
GGATTTCTCCGGCGCGTGCCGGGGGTGACGTATCTGGCTACGGTGCGGTGGCAACCGCTGGAGACTTTTATTGCCGTGCAGTTCGACCTTGCGCTGGGACTGGCGATGATTGATGTGCTGCTGGGCGGTCCGGGAAAGACGAGCGCAGAGGCCCGGGACCTGACCGAGATTGAAGAAGGCATTCTGGAAAGCGTGTGCAAGTTAGTTTGCGAGGAGATGGAAACCGTCTGGCGGCCGTATGGCGCCGCAGAACTGGAGTTTGACCGGCGTCAGGAGGCGGGAGAGATTCCTTTGCTGTTGCCGCCGGACGAAAAAATTCTTTCCGTCAGCCTGGAACTCCGGCTGGCGGAGATCCGCGGGCTGTTTACCGTGGTGCTGCCGGCGGGCATAACGCAACCGTTGTTGCACTCTATCACCCCGATTTCGGTCTCCCAGATGCGCAAGAAGTGGAGCGCCAACCGGGAGAAGATCTGGCGGCAGTTGCTCGGCTGCCGGTTTCCCGTGGAACTGGCTCTGGCGCCCGGTCGTGTCCGGGGAGACGACCTGCTGGCTTTGACGACGGGCCAGGTGCTCTCTCTTCCGCAGAAAGTGGAAGAGCCAGCGGTACTTTCCGTCGGCGGGAGGGAGATGTTTTGGGCGCGCCCGGTGCGGAGCGGGGAATTGCGCGGCGCCCAGATTCAGCAACGGATGCAAATTCTAAAGAGTGACACGAGGGAAGGACAATGAGCACAAGAGAGAAATTCCGTCCGGCACCCGGCTCTCCCAATCTGGAGTTGTTGCGGGACGCTGAGTTGGACGTTACGTTGCGGTTCGGAGAAGGGGAGATGGCGCTGCGCGACATCCTGGAACTGGATACCGGCGCGGTGATTGAACTTAACCGGCAACTCCAGGAGCCCGCAGAGTTGTTTGCCGGGGGCAAACTGGTGGCGCGGGGCGAAGTCGTGGTGGTGGACGGGAACTACGGCCTGAAGGTTACCGAGGTCGTGCAGTCCGGTGAGGCGAGCGCCTCTCACTCGGAGTAGGGACAACGGCCCGCAGTCTGGTATGCTGACTGCCGAGTTGGTTGGATAGACCCGGTGTTATCATTGCGTAAATGCGAGAACTTCTCTTGCCCCTATGAGAGGCGGCGCTGGAAAACTTTCTGGCCGGGGAAGCGAGGGTTTTTGTTCCAGGGCAAGTGGCACTGTTCGCGCGAGTGTTTTCAGCAAGCCTTACTCGACGCCTTTACGGATTTGCAGAGGGTGGTGCAAACCTCCAGGCCCAAGCCACATAGGATTCCGCTCGGGGTTGCCCTGCTTTCTCAGGGTCTGGTTACCGACGCGCAATTGAAAGAGGCCCTGGAGAATCAGGGCAGAGAAGGCGGGCGGCTGGGGATCCATTTGCAGAGGGTGGCGCAGGTTTCCGAGGGGGAAATTACCGCCGCCTTGGCAGAGCAATGGTCCTGTCCGGTGTTTCCCCTGAAAGAGAGTGACGGGCCTCCAGCGTGTGTGGGGGAAGTGCCCCTGCCGTTGCTCGAAGCCTACAAAATGGTCCCTGTGCAGTATTCCCGGAAAGAGAAGACTTTACAGGTGGCTTTCCTGGAATCCATTGATGATTCTGTTTTGGGCGCGTTAGAGACTGCACTACGTTGCCGGGTGCAGGCCTGCGTGGCAGATAGCTCCGCTCTGGAAGAGACGCTGGAAAATATCCGAAGGCAACCTCGTCCCCAGGAGACGTTTTTCGAGAACGCGGGCACGCCGGAAGAGATGGCTAGCACTACGGCCGACCATGCCTACCAAGCCCGTGTTCGGGAAGCGTTCTTGGTCAACTGCAACGAATATATCTGGGTGAGATTGCTTTCCCGCCGCCTGACCAACAGCCTTATCTACCGTATTTACAACAGTTAGGCAAAACTTTGTACTGAATCTCCCCTAAAGAGTTTTCTCCCCTAGCCGATGTAGTGGAAGTAAGAGGTTAGCGTACAGCAAGAGGGAGGGTAGGTTTGTCATCCCAAACTGCCACTGTGGCCAGCACCGGTTCTGCGGGGACTGCTGTCGGCCAACGCCAGCGAAGGACGTGGTTGCTTTCCGGTCTTTCGGAAGGGCTCCCCACGCTGCCGGGATATGTATTCGAATTGACCGGCCTCCTGAGCGCCACCCCTGTGGATTTAACACAGGTCAGCCGGGTCATCCGGACCGATCCCAGCTTGTCGGCGCAGGTATTGCGTTTGCAGCAGTTTATCGGCGGCGGAACAGGGCACGACATGCGCCCCTTGGAAGAGACTGTGAAGCTGGTAGGTACCGAGCGGCTGCGAACCCTGGTCATGACGACCTCCCTGCTGGAATACACGGGTAAGACTTTGGCGGTCAGTGATGTGCAGGCCTATTGGCAGCACTGTTTTTTGACGGCGCTGCTCAGTGAGCGAATTGCACAGTTCACCGGCGCGGAGGACCCGGAGAAGGCTTATCTGGCGGGGTTATTGCATGACATCGGCACACTTTCCCTGCTGGTTTGTTCCGGCACGGGAGAAAAAGGGGCCACCACGGTGCCGGCAGAAGGAAGCGCGGAAGCCCTGGTGGAGGAACGTGTGCGGTTCGGGTTGGACCATTGTGAAATGGGCCGCTGGATTGGAGTTTCCTGGAAGTTCCCGCTGGAATTGATTGAGGTTTTTGAGTACCATCACGAACCCGCCCGGGCTACGCAGAATCCGGGACTGGTGGAAATCGTCGCCGCTGCCGATGAGATGTGTGACCTGCGCGGTATCGGGATTGGAGGAGCGCCCCCCCGGTTGAGCCAGGCAGGCCCGGAACGTTACCAGGAAGTTTTGCAGAAGCACCTTCCGGGGTTGCGTCGGGAGGACGCTCGGAAGGCCGGCGAAGAATTGCAGGCAAGTTTTTTGGAGTTGTTTCAGATGCTGGAATTTACTTCATCTGGGACTTTTGGGGGAGTTTTCCCCCGCAATTTAGTTTAGTGCATTTTGGAGATTTAACGATGGGAAAAAGCGTCTTGATAGTAGATGATTCATCGGTCATGCGCAAAATTGTGGAGCGCTCTCTGCGCCAGGCGGGCGTGGAGGTCGGCGAAGTGCACGAGGCCAACAATGGCGTCGAGGCGCTGGCTATGGTCAAGGAGGGGTCATTCGACCTCATCTTGAGCGACATCAATATGCCTATGATGGATGGTTTGGAGTTCGTCCGGCAATTGCAGGGATTGGACAATGCCAAGGATGTCCCGGTGGTCATGATTACCACCGAGGGCAGCGAGTCGCGCGTTGTGGAAGCCCTTTCCTGCGGAGCCCGCGGGTATATCCGCAAACCCTTCACCGCTGATCAGGTGAAGGAATACGTTGCACCGTTACTGGAGGCATAGCAATGGACCCCTTTATGGAAACTGGCACAGAAACCACGGCTGCATCGAGAACCGAGTGGCTAAAGTTGTTGGAGACCTCGACGCGCGAAGTCTTCGAACTCATGCTCGGGTCGAATTTGGAAGTCGTTAAAGAGGACGAGACTCTGGGGCGGACCGACCTGACCGGCATGGTCGGGCTGGCCGGCCAACTCTGCGGCGTGCTGAGCATCCGCTGCACGTCGAAAACGGCGGCCCATATTGCCACCAAAATGACGGGAGGAGAAGTCAGCAAGAGCGACCCCAGCGTCCGGGACGCCTTGGGCGAGGTGTGCAACATGGTGGCCGGGAACTTTAAGTCCAAGCTCCCCGAACTCTCGGATGGCTGCTTGCTTTCTGTTCCCACCATCATCACCGGTGTTGATTACCATCTGCATTCCCTGGCTTCCGGCGACCGGATGGCCGTCTGCGTTTCCTTCGAAGGCGAACCGCTTTCCGTTATTCTGGACATCCACAACTAGGTTCTCTCAACAGGAACGGTCCGTTCCGCTTGGGGTGTCTTGCATTATGGCCGCGATGGCTTTGGTAGACTTTCAGATCGCCGATATTTTGTGGTTATAAAATCCAATAA